>CAKSPL010000011.1 GCA_934481325.1 uncultured Eubacteriales bacterium
ATGTGGGGGCTTGGGCGCGGTGAGTGGGCGGCGCGCAGGGTGGGCAGATACGGGGCGAGTGGGCGGCGCGCAGGGTGGGCAGATACGGGGCGAGTGGGCGAAATGGGGGGAACGGTTGATGTGGGGTGGACGAAAAACAGTGCGTTCCGGTTGGGCGCATAGGGAGTCCGGATTTGTGGGGGCGGAGGGTGCATAGAGTTGAAGCGGGGGCAGAGAGTTGCGAGACGAAGCGAGACGCGCCGGGAGATTTTCGCATCGGATAAACAGGCGCGGGAAGTGATACCGGCTGACGCGCGGAGAATTTACGGGACGCAACGGGATGCTCCGGGCGGATTGTCTGATTGCGGGTTGATTGTGACGGTGGTGTTTTTTGTGAACGGATGGTGGGTGTTTCTTGCTTTGGATTGCGGGTAGAGTATTTTTCACTTTGGGTTGACGGGGCGGGGAAAAAGGTGTATAATAAAACGGTAGAAACCGAAGAGAGGAGGGGCGCGGATGAACGCGATGATAACGGAAGCGGAATACCGCCGGCAGATCGGAAAAACGGCAGGACACGCCTATCTTTTTTTCGGGGAGGAGGATTACCTCAAAGCCTTTGCCGTGCGCAAAACGCGCGAAGCGGTATGCCCGGATGAGGGATTCGCCGTATTCAACGATATGACCATAGATGCGCTGGATTTTACGCCGGAGGCGTTGCTTTCCGCACTCTCGCCCTTGCCGATGATGACCGAAGAAAAGCTGGTGGTGGTACGCGGGCTTGACATCGGCGCGATGAAGCCGGGCGAATTGGACGCACTTTGCGAGGCGATGCACGGCGTGGAGGAATACGATTATAACACCCTGATTGTAACGGTTCCCGCCGGGGCATTGGAGGAAGGGTTTTTGCCAAAACGCCCCTCTACGGTATTCAAAAAGCTGGCAGAGGCGGCAATTCCGGTGCGCTTTGAAACTACCACCGGGGCAAAGCTGAACGCGTGGGTCGGAAAACATTTTGCGCATCTGGGGGTCATGGTAAGTGCCGAGGATGCGGCGTTTCTGACCTCCTATTGCGGGCGCAGTATGTATGTGCTTTCTTCGGAAATCGAAAAAATTGCCTACTATGTGCGGGCAAAAGGCAGGGACGGTGCCACAAGAGAGGATATCCTGTCGGTGGCGTGTCCGGAAAACACCTGCGATGCGTTCGCACTTTCCAATGCGGTATTGTCAGGGAAGTACAAGGACGCCCTTGACGCTCTTTCCGTGTTGAAATTTGAGCGGGTAGAACCGATGGTGATTTTGGGTGAGCTTTCCCGCACTTTTTGCGATTTAAGGACGGTGCGCGCCTTCCTTGACGCAGGCAAAACCACCCAGGAAATTGCCTCTTTGCTGAAACTGCACGAATATAAAGCCGGTCTGCTTGCACGGGCGGCGGGGCGCGCCGACCCCCGGCGGCTGTCCCGCGCCGTGGCACTCTGTGCCGGCGCGGATACTTCCCTCAAACGGGGCGGTGCCGATTACGCCGCCATTGAAAAGCTCATCACAGCCTTGTGAGAGACGCGGGGGGCACGGAGGACGCGAGGGACGCGGGGGATGCGGCGGGGGAAACTTTTTGCAAAAAGTTTCCCCCGCACCCCCTTCCAAAAATCTCAAAAAAGTGCATAACTGCTGCCGGAAATTTTGCGGGCGTCGGCTATGCGGAACGAACAGCCGCTACCGGGGGTTCGGGATGTGGCTACGGCGCGGGCGGCGGTAGTGGTGTGGCTACGGCAAGGAGCCGCCGGGGTTCGACGGTGAAGCGCGGCTACGGGCAAACTCAGCCGTAACGGGAGTTTACCGGTATTTTTGCGGCATGGGACACGGATGCTGAAATTTTTGTTGACATTTCCTGCAAAGTGAGTATAATAGAATGTATTGCTGATATTTCTAAGGAGGTTTCCGATGAAAACCTATCGGATGAACATTGCGGGTCTTACCCGCGAGCTGCCGCTGTGCCCCCTTTCGGACAGCCTGCAGATCGGTGCATTTGTGATTTTCGGCGATCCGGAGCTGACCACTGCGGCGGCAAAGGCTCTGCTGGAAAAAGCCCCGCCCTATGACTATCTCATTTCCGCGGAGGCAAAGGGAATCCCGCTGGTACACGAAATGGCGCGTCTTGCCGGAAATCAAAAATATTTTCTGGCACGCAAGGCACCCAAGCTCTATATGCAGGGCGTAATGGAGGTGACGGTACATTCCATCACCACCACTGCGGTGCAGAAGCTGTACATAGACAAAGCCGACGCCGCGATGATGAAGGGAAAACGGATTCTTTTGGTGGACGACGTGATTTCCACCGGGGAGTCGCTCCGCGCACTGGAAACGCTGGTGAGTGAGGCGGGCGGCATTATTGCCGGGCGGATGGCGATTCTCGCCGAGGGGGACGCGCAGAAGCGCGACGACCTCATTTATCTGGAAAAATTACCTCTCTTCAACGCAAACGGAGAGGCTATCTGAGGAGTTGTTATGGCAGAATTTTTGAGTGAAGCGGACAAGCGGACCGACTATTGCGGCACGCTGGACGAAAAGGACGTTGGCAGAGACGTGTGCGTGATGGGCTGGGTACAGCGTCAGCGTGACCTCGGCTCTCTCATCTTTATCGATCTGCGTGACCGCACGGGGATTATTCAGCTGGCATTTGACGAGGACACCGACAAGGCAGTGTTTGACAAGGCGTTTTCCGCCCGTTCCGAGTATGTGCTTGCCGTGCACGGCAAGCTCCGCCGCCGCGGCGGCGCGGTCAACCCCAACATTTCCACCGGCGCGGTGGAGGTATATGTGAAGAGTATGAAGGTACTCTCCGCGGCGCAGACTCCGCCCTTTGAGGTTTCCGATACACGGCGTGTGAAGGACGAGACGGCACTCCGTTACCGCTATCTGGATCTTCGCCGCCCCGAGTTGCAGAAAAACATCCGGATGCGCCACGAGATTGCACGGATTGCGCGGGAATACTACTATGAAAACGGGTTCTTGGAAATCGAGACCCCGATGATGATCAAGCCCACGCCGGAGGGCGCGCGCGACTATATCGTGCCTTCCCGTGTGCATAAGGGCAGCTTTTACGCCCTGCCGCAGTCGCCTCAGATTTACAAGCAGCTTCTGATGCTTGCGGGCTTTGACCGCTACATTCAGCTTGCCAGATGCTTCCGCGATGAGGACCTGCGTGCCGACCGTCAGCCGGAATTTACGCAGATCGACCTGGAAATGTCCTTTGCCACGCAGGAGGACATTATGGCGATGAACGAGGGCTTTATCAAGCGGGTATTCCGCGAGGTGCTGGGCGTGGAAGTGGCGACCCCGATGCGCCACATCACCTATGCCGAGGCGATGTCCAAATACGGCTCGGACAAGCCGGACACCCGCTTTGGAATGGAGATTATCGACCTTTCCGACGTGGTGCGCTTTTCCGGGTTTGCCGTGTTCCGCTCCGCACTGGAGGCGGGCGGCAGTGTGCGCGCGATTGTGGCGAAAAATGCCGCCGCAGTCCTGACCCGCAAGGAGATTGACAAGCTGACCGAACACGCAAAGGGCATTGGTGCCAAGGGGCTTGCCTTCGTGCGCTGGGTGGACGACGCGCCGAACTGCTCGTTTGCCAAGTTTATGACCGAGGCAGAGCTGACCGCGCTTTACACCGCCGCCGGGATGGAAAAGGGCGATGTGATGCTGATTTGCGCCGACAAGGACAAGGTGGTGCTTCCCACGCTGGGGGCACTCCGCCTGATGGTGGCGAAAAAGCTGGATATTATCCCGAAGAATCGTTTTGATTTCCTGTGGGTGACCGAATTCCCGTTCTTTGAATGGAACGAGGAAACCGGGCATTGGGATGCGATGCACCATCCCTTTACGATGCCGCTGGAGGAGTGCCTGCCGTATCTGGAAACCGACCCCGGCAAGGTGCGCGCCAAGTGCTACGATATGGTACTCAACGGCACGGAGCTGCTTTCCGGCTCTATCCGCATTACCGACTGGCAATTGCAGGAGCAGATGTTCCGCGCGCTGGGGCTTACCAAAGAGGAAATCGAACGCAAATTCGGCTTCCTTGTGGACGCTTACAAATACGGTGCGCCCCCGCACGGCGGCTCCGGTATGGGGCTTGACCGGCTGGCAATGGTGATGACCGGGGCGGAGTCTCTTCGCGATGTCATCGCTTTCCCGAAGGTGCAGAATGCAAGCGAGCTGATGTCCGGCTGTCCCGCACCTGCGGAGGCGGCGGCACTTGCCGACCTTGGCATTACCGTGACGGCGGACGGGGAAGAAACCAAAGAATAAAAATAGGGGCTGCTTCGTGACATCACGGAACAGCCCCTTTGAGGAGGCTTTTATGAAATCGGTTCTCGGAAGAATTGCGGCGGCGGCACTGGCGGTACTGCTGGCACTGTCGCTTGTCTCGTGCAAAAAAAATACCCCGGGCGAGAGTGACGGCAATAAAGACAACAGCACCTCCGTTGCCGTGTACAAGGTGGACGGCGGCGAGATGGGGGATTCCGGGCTTTCGTGGGAAATTACCTCGGACGGGGTGATGGTGGTGCGCGGAAACGGAAAAATGCCGGTTTACCAATACAAATCGATAGAGGACTCGGATCTGCCGTGGACGGCGTATCTGCAGGGAAACGTGGACAACACCCTTCTGATGAAAAAGCTGGTGGTGGAGGAGGGCGTGATTTCCATCAGTGAAAACGCATTTAAAGATTGTAAAAACCTCAGCGAGGTGGTTCTGCCCTCCACCCTGACCGAAATCGGATACAGCGCGTTTGGCAACTGCCGCAGGCTCACGCGGGTGAGCGGCGGGATCGGGCTTGTCCGCATTGAGGAATTTGCGTTTCAGGGGTGCGGCACGCTGAATCTGTTCTCGGTTTCCCCAAAACTTGCCGAGGTACAGAACGGGGCGTTTTCCGAATGCGGCACGCTGACCCTGTTGGTGACGGGGAGCGAGACGGAATGGAAGGCGGCTCTGGAAAAAATGACGGTGAGAGAGGGCAACGGAGCCTTTACCTCGGCAACAACGCGGTTTTACGAGGTAAAATAAGAACGCACAGGCGCAAAAAAGGAGCCTTTTTCAAGGCTCCTTTTTTGCGTTCCCGATTCCGCCGGGCAATTTTTTGAGCAGACACTCAACAAAGGAGGTCGTCCATATCGTAAAGCCCTGCCGGCTTGCCGATCAGAAATGCCGCGGCGCGGAGTGCGCCCGTGGCAAAGACCTCACGCGATGCGGCGGAGTGGGAAAGAGTGATGACCTCGTCCCTGCCCGCAAAAATGACCTCGTGTTCTCCCACGATACTGCCGCCCCGCACCGAGGAAATGCCGATTTCCCCGCGCGGGCGCACCGTGCGCCGTCCCGTTCGGTCGAACACGAGCGGGTGCGGTTCCCGGTCGGCACCGGCAACGGCGTCTGCCAGCATCAGGGCGGTGCCGGAGGGGGCGTCCAATTTGTTCCGATGATGCTTTTCCACAATCTCCACGTCAAAGTCGGTGCCGAGTGCCGCCGCTGCGCGGCGGCAAAGCGACATCAGCAGATTGATGCCGAGTGACATATTCCGGGAA
This sequence comes from uncultured Eubacteriales bacterium, assembly GCA_934481325.1. GTDB lineage: Bacteria > Bacillota > Clostridia > Oscillospirales > CAG-272 > Firm-07. Next base: position 5,557 of record CAKSPL010000011.1, read on the forward strand.
TAGAACACCGGAATTTTCTCTGCCGAGCGGTGCAGTTTTTCGGTTTCTTCCCCGGTGTGACCCGTGGTGCAGATTACGGCGGGGGTGCCGTGCGCCGTGGCGTAGCGCAACAGCCCGGGCAGTGCGCTGTGGTGCGAAAAATCCACAATCACATCTGCCTGCACGGTGCATTCCTCGGGGGAGGAAAAGACCGGAAACGGACTGATGGCGGCGGGGTTCGGGTCGATGCCCGCCACAATCAGATGCCCTGCCTCACGGGCGGCGGCGGCAACCGCCGCGCCCATCCGCCCGCCGGCACCGCAAAGTAAAATATCCATTTGAACTTCCTTTCTCCGCTCAGCGGGGGAGCAGTCCGTAATCCGTCAGCACGGCGGTAAGGGCCTTTGCGTGTTCCGGCTCCATTTCGCACAGCGGCAGGCGCAATTCTCCCCCGCACAGTCCCATTTCGGCAAGCGCGGTTTTGACCGGGATGGGATTGACCTCCGAGAAAAGGGCGTTGATCAGGCGCAGATAATGCAATTGCCGCTCCGCGCCTGCGGTGAAATCTCCGTCCAGGCAGGCGCGGCACAGTGCGTGCGTTTCTCCCGGCAACAGGTTGGAAAGCACCGAGATTACGCCCTTGCCGCCAAGCGACATAACCGGCACGATCTGGTCATCGTTGCCGGAGTAAACATCCAGTGCGTCCCCACACTCCGCCAGCACTCCGGCGATGGCGGAAAGGTTGCCCGATGCCTCCTTGGTGGCAACGATGCGTTCGTGCCGGCTGACCTCGCGGTAAACCGACAGCGGGATATTGACCCCGGTGCGGGAGGGGACGTTGTAAAGGATAATCGGCTTGTCGGTTGCCTTTGCAATCGCAAGAAAATGGCGGGCAAGCCCCGCGGGGGAACATTTGTTATAATAGGGAGTAACCAGCAACAGCGCGTCACAGCCCGCCTCACAGGCGTAGCGTGACAGCTCGATGCCGTATGCCGTGTCGTTACTGCCCGTACCCGCGATGACGGGAACTCTGCCCGCCACCCGCTCCACGGAAAAGCGCAGCAGGGCGCAGTGCTCCTCGTGTGAAAGGGTAGACCCCTCCCCCGTGGTGCCGGCGATGACCAGCGCATCGATTCCCGCGGCAATTTGCCGGTCGATCAGTGCGCCCGCGGCGGTATAGTCAATGCCGCCGTCCCGGAATGGGGTCACCAGTGCGGTTGCCGCCCCGGTGAAAACGGATTTTTTCCATTTGCTCATAAAAAACTCCTTTACTGCCCGAAAATCGTGTAAAGATAAAGAAAAACGGTTGAAAACCAACCGCTTTTGTACTATAATAGAAGCAGAATGTCTGCCAAGGGTACGAAACGGCGGTTTTTCGGCGTAAGCCGTTGCACGACATCCTATGCACGGGGGGTGCCGGATGTGATTTCCATCATAGCACACCGGGGGGCATTTGTCAAGTTTCCTCAAAGAAAGGAATGGATATGAATCCGATTGTCAACGAGAAAATACCGACCGATCTGTCCACTGCGGATTTTTATTATGATTTGCCGAAGGAGCTGATTGCACAGCACCCGGCACAAAAGCGTGATACCTCGCGCCTGATGGTACTGAACCGGCAGGCGCACACCATCGAGCATAAGCATTTTTTTGATATCGTGGATTATCTGAACGAAAAGGACGTGTTGGTAATCAATGACTCCAAGGTGATTCCCGCCAGACTTTACGGACACGCCGAGGGGCGTGAGGATGCCGCACTGGAGCTGTTGCTCCTCCGTCAGCGGGAGCTGGATGTGTGGGAGACGCTGGTCAAGCCCGGCAAACGCGCGCGTGTGGGGGCGGTATCGGTGTTCGGCGGCGGGATTCTCACTGCCACGGTTCTGGACGTCACGGAGGAAGGAAACAGGCTGGTAAAATTTGAATATGACCGCACACGGTATGCGAATGTCTATGAAATTCTGCACGAAATCGGACTGATGCCCCTGCCCCCGTATATCACGGAGCAATTGCAGGACAACGACCGGTATCAGACGGTTTATGCAAGGGAGGAAGGCTCCGCCGCCGCACCCACTGCGGGGTTGCATTTCACCCCGGAGCTGTTGGAAAAAATCCGGCAAAAAGGCGTTGCCATCGCGCCCGTGATGCTTCACGTGGGGCTTGGAACCTTTCGCCCCGTGAAGGCGGAGAAGATTGCCGACCACACGATGCACACCGAGTTTATCACGGTGAAGAAAGAAATTGCGGACCTGATCAACGCCCGCCGCGCCGCAGGCGGACGCGTGGTGGCGGTAGGCACCACCTCCTGCCGGACGCTGGAAAGCGCGGCGGACGAGAACGGCAAAATTCACCCCGTTTGCGGGGATACGGGCATTTTTATCTATCCCGGATACCGTTTCCGCGCGGTGGACGCGCTGATTACCAATTTCCATCTGCCGGAAAGCACGCTTCTGATGTTGGTGTCGGCGTTTTATGACCGCGAACATATTATGGAGGCGTACCGCACGGCTGTTGCACAGAAGTATCGCTTTTTCTCGTTCGGAGATGCAATGTTCCTCCAATAAGCGGCGCGATGCTTCGTTGCTCCTCGACTCAAGAGGCTCGACATAGGGGACTATGCCTTCGCCTCTCTCGCTCGGTGCGCCTTGCCTCGCTTGCTTCTTGAAGAAACTTCTTATCACATCCATCGCAATACCTTCGGGAGGGCGGTGGCTTGTTCCGGCGGACAACAAATAAATGATGCGCCTTCGGGCGGAAAGGAAATCAAAATGGTTCTGACAATTACAAGTGTTCTCACGGACGTGGCGTTTGCGGCAATCGCGCTTCTGGTAGCGGTGCTGGCAATCTATCTGGCAATCCGCCTGCTCGGAAAGCTGGCAAAGTTTGTGATTATTCTGGTGCTGATCGGGCTTGCGGCATGGCTGGTGTTTTCCGACAAGAGCTTTTTGCATCCGTATTTCGATTTTCTGCCGAAGCTGTTTTCCAAGGAAGCATTCCTTTATTTCGGAATTAGGTGGTAAACGGTGTGAGAAAAAGCCGGATTTTGGCGGTGGTGGGTCCCACGGCGGGGGGCAAGAGCGCGCTGGCGGCAGAGCTTGCGTCGCGCCTTGACGGCGAGGTGATTTCCTGCGATTCAATGCAGATTTACCGCGGGATGGATATCGGCACGGCAAAGCCGACTGCCGGAGAAATGCGCGGGGTGCCGCATCATCTGCTGGATATCGTTTCCCCGGAGCAGGCGTTTTCGGTCTGCGATTATGTGGATGCCGCCACCGGGGTGACCGAGGACGTTCTCTCCCGCGGCAAATTGCCGGTTTTCTGCGGAGGAACGGGATTGTATCTGGATGCGTTTTTGCGCGGCGGCGTGGCGCAAACGCCTGCGGGAGATGCGGCACTTCGCGCCGCCCTGGCGGCTTCCGCCGCGGAGGACGGCGGTGCCGCACTGTTTGCCGAGCTTACACGCTGTGACCCCGAAAGCGCGGCAGTGATTCATCCGAATAACCTGCGGCGCGTGATCCGCGCGGTGGAAATTTTCCGCCTGACGGGTGTGCCGAAAAGCGAATGGGACAGGCGGTCGCGCGAGCTTCCCACGCGTTACGATGCCGTGGTGCTGGGCTTGCGGTATGAGGAGCGCGGAATTTTATGGGCGCGCATTGATGCGCGGGTGGAAGAAATGCTTGCCGCAGGACTGGTGGAGGAAACGGAACGCCTGGCGGCAGAAGGGGTATTTGAACGCTCTCCCACCGCGGCGGCGGCAATCGGCTACAAAGAACTGCTCCCGTATCTTCGCGGAGAATGCACCCTTGACGAGGCGGCACAGCGGCTGAAAATCTCCACCAGGCAGTATGCCAAACGCCAGATGACCTGGTTTGCGGCAAAGAATTATGTGAGTTGGATTCCTGCGGACGAGGCAGGAAGACCCAAAAAATTTGAAGAAATTGTAAATAATGCGCTTGCGGTTTGTCGCGCGCGCGGGTTTATGTTATAATTAAATACCAACTGTCCGTTATTGTCTGCTTTTTGCGGGCGGAACTGCGCGGTGAGGGTGTGTAATCCGATTTCGCGCGGATAGCGGGGCGGGCAGACTGTGATTGCCTGCGTGAGGGCGTAGCCTTTGATACGGGCGGGCTTTTTCGTCAAAGACAGACCGTTGCCTTGCCCGACAAGGGCGATGCTGCCTGTAAAGGCGGGTTGCGGCTGTCGGATTCGTTTTTGCCGAAATGCGCGGGAATGCCGCGGGAAAGGAGAAAAAATGCCGGAAACCAAGCGTGCGCGGCGCACCCGCGTGTTGCAACTGGCAACTGTATTTTTTCTGCTGTTTCTGCTGATCTTTCTGCTTGGCACCGAATCGGTGCGTGCGGCGGCGGGCGTGGGGCGGGTCACCGTGAAAAAGGAGACCTTCGTGCGATCGCTTTCCGGCACGGGGACGGTATTTACCGCCGAAACGGTGATGGTGAACCGCCACAACAACGGGCCGGTGGAATACACGGAACCGAACGGTGCGCGCGTGGAGAGCGGCACCCTGCTGGCGCGTGTTTTCCGGGATGACACCGGCACCGACGGGCGCACACGCGCCGCGGGAATTTATGAGGAAATCGAGCTTCTGACCTCGGCACTTGCGGGTACCGGGTTTGACGAGAATTGGGAGTATACCTATCTGCGGGCTTACGGTGTGCTTACCCGTGCCAAGAGTGCGGGGGACGATGCGGCGGCGAATGAGGCGGCGCAGACCCTGCACTATCTGTTGCTTTGCCGCAAAGCAAAGGAAAACGGGGCGGAATTGGAAGCACGCGTGGCGGAATTGCGCGCGAAAATCGATGAAATGCTGCGGTTTGCGGGCGAGCCGGATTTGGAATATGCCCCGGCGGGCGGAACGTTTTTCCGCACGACCGACGGCTATGAAACCGTGCTTTTACCCGATATCGCCGTGGGGTTGACCCCGGAGGAATTGCGGGAACTGTTGCTCCGGCGGGTGACTGCCGGAGAGGGAGACCCCGCGCCTGTCGGCAAGCTGATGACCGGCGGGGCGTTTGCCGTTGCGGTGCAGGCGTCTGCCGATGAGGCGGTGTTCTGGAAGGAAGGCGGCACTTACCCGGTCTGCTTTGAGGGGACGGGCGTGACGGCGGATATGGTTCTTTCCTCGGTGCGCACCTCGGCGGACGGGGAAACGGCATTGCTGGTGTTTACGGCGGACGAATACCCCGCATTCGGAGATTGCCTGCGGCAACGGCAGGTGCGGATAGACCTGGAGGAGATTACGGGGCTTTCGGTACCGGAGAGCGCGATGCGCACGCAGAACAACCGCGAAGGGGTGTTTATCCTGCTTGACGGACACGCCGCCTGGCGGCCGGTGCGGATTCTCTATCGCTCGGACGGATGCTGTATCGTGGCACCTGCCGAAAAGGAGCCGACCAAACAGGCACAGCCGGAGCTGGCGGCAGGGGATACCGTGATTGTGACCTCGCGCGGGCTGTACGAGGGAAAGGAGATTCCGTGAGTGAGCTTTCCTATATCGATTGTAATCTGGCACAGCTGAGAGCAGAGCTGGCAAAGGCAGTGGGGGATGCCCCCGGCGTTGCCGCGGGAATTGCCGCGGCGGCGGAGAGCGGAACTCCCGCCCGCGGGTGTCCTTTGGTGGTGGCGGCGGTGAAATACGCCCTGCCGGAGGAGCTGGAACGGCTGTTGTCGCTCGGTCAGCTGACCGTGGGGGAGAACCGGGTACAGCAATTGGAGGCGCATTATCCGATGCTTGCGGCGGCAGGCGCACACGTTCATTTTATCGGCAAATTACAGACCAATAAGGTCAAAAATATCATAGACAAAGTGGAGATGATCCACTCGGTGGACTCCCTTCATCTGGCGCGGGAAATCGAACGCCGCGCGGCGGCATTGCCCCGTGTGATGGATATACTGATTGAAATCAATGCGGCGGGCGAGGAAACCAAGAGCGGGATTGACCCGGCAGGGGCGGCGGAGCTTGCCGGCAACGTCCGGGAGTTGCCGCACCTTTGCCTGCGCGGATTTATGACGATGGGACCGCGGATGGAACACGAGGAGGATTACCGCGCGTATTTTCGCCGCGTGCGGGCAATCGGCACCGAAATCTGGCGGAAGCTGGCATTGCCGGGGGAACCGCTGTTTTCAATGGGAATGTCGGAAAGTGCCGCGGCGGCGGCAAAGGAAGGCGCGGATTTCATCCGCCCGGGCAGAAGATTGTTTGCCGGGGGACCCGTGAGGGACTGCACCGGTGACAGATAAAACGAAAATAAAAAATTCACAATAAAAAAACGGAGGAACAGAATGATGAAATTCCCTTTCGGCAAAAAAGCAGAGGAAAACGAGAACACGGAGAACTACCGGGACGACGGATTTTTCCGCGGTGACGAGGATGAGGACGAGGGCATCGTGGACGACGGCTTCTACGGTGAAACGAAAAAGGAGCCCGAGGCTCCCGCGGCGGGCAAGAGCACGGCAGGCACGATGGGTGCCAATTCCCTGAAGGTGGTCAAACCTCACGGAATGGCGGACGGTCAGGACGTGGTAGATTACCTGATGCAGGGCTACACCGTGGTGATGAATATTGAGGAGCTGGAACGCGCCACCACCATCCGTCTGATGGACTTTATGATGGGCGCGCTGTATGTGCTGGGTGGCGAAATGAAGCGTGTGACCAAAACCACGCTGGTACTCTCCCCCCGCAGCGGCGAGCTGAGTATGGACGAAAACAAATAAGAACCCGGCAGGAAATCCGCCCGACGGGAACCCGATTCTCACGGGCGGCACCCGCCGCTTTCACGGCTACCGCACGGTCAGGGTGTAACGGCACCCGTCCGGTGCGGTAAAACCGTTTTCCGGGGAAACCGGCAAAGGAGAGAGGTATGCTGATTCTGAAACTGATGAGAGGCACGGTGTTGGCTTTGATTACGGCACTGGATCTTTGTATGTTCCTGCGTGCGATACTCTCTTGGTTTGCGGAGGAGGACAACGCCTTTCTCGGCTTTGTCACGATGATGACAGAACCGATTGTGGCACCCTTCCGCGCGCTGTTTGACCGGTTCGGCTGGTTTCAGGATTCGCCGCTGGACGTGCCGTTTTTTGCGGGATTTCTTGCATTACAGCTGGTCGGGTCTGTTCTGGGGGTGCTCTGATGCCGGTGCTGACCGAGGAGGAATGGCGTCTCATCGCGCGTGCGCGGGAGCTTTGCGGCCGCGCGGCGACGGGGGAAATAACCGCTACGGCGTATCTGACCCCGCGGGAGCAATTGGTGCTTGACGAGTGCTTTACGGGCGATCCCGGCTGTTTTCTTGCCGACGGCGGGTATGCCGCCGCGGAACGGAAGCGTTTTTTCTTTTTGCCGGACTACGTCAGAGAAACGGAAGAGCCGTACCGGGGGGAGCTGCTTGCCGACATCCGTGCCGAAAAGCTTGCCGCGGTGAAAATCACGGGGAGCGGATACCGGGAGCTGTCATACCGGGATTATCTCGGCGCGGTGCTGAACCTCGGGATTAAGCGCGCATCCCTCGGCGACCTTTGCGTGTCGGAGGCTTTTGAGGCGGTGCTGTTTGCGGATACCACGCTTTCCGCATTTCTGGCGGAAAACCTGACCCGCGTGGCAAACGATATGGTGCGTGTACACGCATTTGCGCCGCCCCCGGATTTTAACGGCGGCAGGCGGTTTTTATCCTGCTCGGATACCGTTCCATCTCCCCGCGCGGACGCGGTGGTGGCGGCGATGTGCCACCTGGCAAGGGAAAAAGCACAGGCACTGTTCCGCGAGGGAAAGGTGGAAATTTTCTATGAGCCGGTGGAAAAACCCGACCGCACCGTGTGTGCGGGCGACGTGATTGTGGTGCGGGGATTCGGGAAATTCCGGATCAACGCCCTTTCGGATCAGACGAAAAAAGGGAGATTCCGTTTGCTGTTTGAACGGTATTTGTAACGGGCGGAGACGGAAAAAGCGGTTGTTGCCGGAAGGCGGCACCACGCAACCCGCAAACGGCGCGGCGTTGCCTCAAATCGATTTCAAGATATTTCAGATACAGGAGTTTAAGTTATGCCAAAGGATTACAGTGCGTCACTCAATCTGCCGAATACCGCGTTTGCGATGCGCGCGGAATTGCCGAAGCGCGAACCCGCAATGCTGGACTACTGGCGGGAGCTGGGGCTTTATGACCGGATGCTGAGAAGAAATGAGGGCAAGCCCTCGTTCGTGCTTCACGACGGTCCCCCCTTCTCCAACGGGAATATTCATATGGGCACGGCGATGAACAAGATTCTCAAGGACTTCATCAACAAGTCGCGCTCTATGGCGGGGTACTACACTCCGTATGTCCCCGGCTGGGATAACCACGGAATGCCGATTGAGAGTGCCATCATCAAGAAAAACAAAATCGACCGCAAAAAAATGTCGATTCCGGAGTTCCGCTCGCAATGCCACGATTTTGCGCAGAATTTTGTCAATGTGCAGATGGGGCAGTTCAAGCGGCTGGGCGTGACGGCGGACTGGGACCATCCGTATCTGACGATGAACCCCGAATTTGAGGCGCGCGAGGTGCGCGTGTTCGGCGAGATGTACCGCAAGGGATATATTTACAAGGGGCTGAAGCCCGTGTACTGGTGCCCGAAGGATGAAACCGCACTTGCCGAGGCGGAGATTGAGTATCAGACCGACCCCTGCACTTCCGTTTACGTGAAATTCCGCGTCAAGGACGACCACGGCAAACTCGGCGCGTACGCAGACCTTTCCAAAACCTATTTCGTCATCTGGACAACCACGATCTGGACCCTGCCCGGCAACCTTGCCATCGCACTCAATCCGGTGGAGGACTATGTGCTGGTAGCGGCGGACAACGGCGAGAATTACGTTGTGGCGGCGGCTCTGGCGGACAAAACGATGGCGGCGGGGGGCATCGGCTCCTACCGTGTGCTTGCCACGCTCAAGGGCAAGGAATTTGAATTTATGACGGCGGCGCATCCGTTCCTTAACCGCGATTCGCTCCTGGTCAATGCGGACTACGTCACGATGGACAGCGGCACCGGTTGCGTGCATACGGCACCGGGCTTCGGCGCGGACGACTATCAGACCTGCCGCCGCTACAAAATGGATATTATCGTGCCGGTGGACGACCGCGGCATTCAGACCGAGGAGGCGGGCAAATTTGCCGGAATGCGCTATGACGCGTCCAACGACGCGATTCTTGCGGATCTGACCGAGAGCGGCGCACTGTTTGCCGCAGAGAAGATTGAGCACGAATACCCGCACTGCTGGCGTTGCAAATCGCCGATCATCTTCCGTGCCACGCCGCAGTGGTTCTGCTCCGTGGAGGCGTTCAAGGATGCGGCGATTGCCGCGTGCGACAAGGTCCGGTGGATTCCCGAATGGGGCGGCGAGCGCATCAAATCAATGGTGCGGGAGCGCGCCGACTGGTGCATTTCGCGTCAGCGTCATTGGGGCTTGCCGATTCCGGTGTTTTATTGCGAGGATTGCAAAAAGCCGGTTTGCAATGAGGAAACGATTGACGCGGTGTCAAAGCTGTTCGGCGAAAAAGGCTCCAACGCGTGGTTTGATACGGACGCGGCGGAGATTCTGCCGGCGGGCTTCCGATGCCCCGAATGCGGCGGCACGCACTTTTCCAAGGAGGGCAACACCCTGGACGGGTGGTTTGACTCGGGCTCCAGCCATTTCAGTGTGCTGGAGGGCAGACCCGGACACAAATTCCCTGCCGACCTGTATCTCGAGGGTGCCGACCAGTACCGCGGGTGGTTCCAGTCCTCCCTGCTCACTGCTGTGGGCGCGAAGGGGCAGGGCGCACCTTACCGCACCGTTCTGACCCACGGTTGGGTGGTGGACGGCGAGGGCAAGGCGATGCACAAGTCGCTCGGCAACTCGGTGGCTCCCGAGGAGATGATCTCCAAATACGGCGCGGACCTTGTGCGGCTGTGGGTGGCTTCCAGCGATTATCAGGTGGACGTGCGCGCATCGGATGCGATTTTCAAACAACTGTCGGACGCATACCGTAAAATCCGCAACACGGCGCGCTTCCTGCTTGCCGATCTGTACGACTTTGACCCGGATACCGACGCATTGCCGCTTTCCGACCTCACCGACCTTGACAAATGGGCGGTTGCCGGGATGAACGAACTGGTGCGGGATGCCCGCGCGGCGTATGACGCATATGATTTTCATACCATCTATCACGATGTTAATAACTTCTGTACGATTGACCTTTCCAAGCTCTATATCGACATTACCAAGGACAGAGTATATGCCGAAGGGGCGGCATCCGCGGCACGGCGCAGTGCGCAGACCGCGATGTACTACGTCGTGCATACCCTCACGCGCCTGATTGCACCCCTGCTGGCGTTTACCGCCGAGGAGATCTGGCAGGCGATGCCGCATCGGGCGGGCGACACGAAGGAAAGCGTGTTCCTCAACGATTTGCCGGCATATGACGAGGCGTTGGCATTCCCCGAGGTGCGGGCGCGCTATGACAGACTGTTCCGCCTGCGGGAGCCGGTAATGAAGGCACTGGAGCTGGCGCGTGCCGAAAAGCAGATCGGCAAATCGCTGGATGCCAAAGTGACGGTGTTTGCACCGAATGCGGAGGATTTTGCGTTGCTGGACGCCTTCCGCGCCGAACTGCCGACGCTCTTTATCGTCTCCGAGGTGACGCTGGTGAACGGGGCAATCCCGGAGAATGCCCACACCGAGGAGGGCGAAACAATCGGCGTGCTTGTCGGTGCAGCCGAGGGCGAGAAGTGCGACCGATGCTGGAATTATACCAAAGAAGCCTTCCGTGACGGAGAGGACGGGTGCCTTTGCCCCCGTTGCCGCCGCGTGCTGGGGCTGTAATTTCCCGAACGGGCGCGGGTATTCCCGCGCCCCGTTTTGGGTTGACGGGACCCCCTGTCGGGCAAAAGAAAAGGAGAGTTTTCTATGTGGATGATTGTGATGAGTGCCGTGATTGCCGGAGTAATCCTGTTGGATCAGATTACCAAGGTGCTGGTTGTTGCCTACCTTTATGAGGGGCAGACGGTGCTGATTCCCGGCGTTCTGCAATTCACCTATGTGGAAAACCGCGGGATGGCGTTCGGACTGCTCTCCGATCATCGGTGGGTGTTTTTACTGCTTTCCGCGCTGGGGATTCTGGCAATCGGCTACTACCTGTTCCGCTATGCCAAAACAACCCTTTTCCGCGTGTCGCTTTCCCTGATTGTGGGGGGCGGAATCGGCAATATGATTGACCGTATCGCGCGCGGTTTCGTGGTGGATTTTATTGACTTTTGCGCATTCCCCAACCTTTGGTATTGGGTGTTCAACGTGGCGGACGCGGCAGTAACTGTGGGCGGCGTGATGTTTGCCGTGGGGCTGATTTTTGAGCTGATTGCGGAATATAAAAATAAGGAAAAGACCCCTGCCGCTCCTGCCGGGGCGGAAAAGGGCGAGCCGCAGGGCGGCGATGCCGCGAAGGCGGACAAGCCGGAGAAAAACGATGACAAAAACTCCTGAAACGGCAAAAAGAGAGGCGAAAGCCGCGGTGCCGGAAGAACCCGGGATGCCGGGAGAAATCGCGGCATCGGGGGAGCCCGGGGTGTCGCGGGAAATTGCGAGGTCGGAAGAACCCGGGGTGCCGGGAGAAATCGCGGTGCCGCGGGAGGCGACCGTGCCTGCCGATGCGACAGGGACGAGATTGGACGCGTATCTTTCCGCGGTGTTCGGATTTTCCCGCGCGGAGGCGGAACGACTGTTGGACGGCGGAAACGTGGAAATCACCCCCGGCAAGGCGAAGAAAAACTATCGGCTGTGCGGCGGGGAGCGCGTGCGCGTGACAATGCCGGAGCCGCAGGAGATTGAGGCACGCCCCGAGAACATCCCCTTGGATATCGTGTATGAGGACGCGGACGTGGCGGTAATCAACAAGCCCGCCGGGATGGTGGTACATCCGGCAGCGGGCAATCCCGGGGGAACACTGGTCAACGCCCTTTTGTATCATTGCCGGGATTCCCTCTCCGGTGTGGGCGGGGCATTGCGCCCCGGGATTGTACACCGGATAGACAAGGATACCAGCGGGCTTTTGGTGGTGGCAAAGAACGACGCGGCGCACCGTGCGCTTGCCGCTCAGCTGGAAACCCACACCGTGTGCCGCGTGTATGAGGCGATTGTACTGGGCAACCTCAAGGAGGACAGCGGCACGGTGGATGCGCCGGTGGGCAGACACCCGACCGACCGCAAAAAAATGGCGGTTTTGCGCACGCCCGGCGCGGGAAAACGTGCGGTTACGCATTATGAAGTGACGGAGCGGTTCGGGCGGTTTACGCACATCCGTTGCCGGCTGGAAACCGGGCGCACGCATCAGATCCGCGTGCATATGGCGTCCCTGGGGCATCCGTTGCTTGGCGACCCCGTGTACGGCGGGGGCGGCACGAAATTCGAGGCGGCGCACCGCTCTTTGTTTACGGGGCAGTGCCTGCACGCGGGGGAGCTTTCGTTCCGGCATCCCGCCACGGGGGAAACCGTGACGTTTTACGCGCCCTTACCGGAGAATTTGCAAAAAATATTGGAGCTTTTGCGAAAGGAATGCTATGACTGATTTTTCGGATTACCTGCTGATTACCGATCTGGACGGCACCTTTTTTGCCAAAGGAGGCAAAACCGTGCCGCGCAATCTGGAAGCCCTGGCGCGTTTCCGCGCGGGCGGCGGACAGTTTACGATTGCCACGGGGCGACTGCACCTGAACCTTCGGCGTTCCATTCCGCACCCCGAGGAGCTGTTTACCGCTCCCGCCGTGATGTGCAACGGCGCGTATCTTTACGATTTCAAAAAAGACGAGGTGCTGATGGGGGAATTGCTCCCGCCGGAAATCACCCGCGAGATTCTGCGCTTCACCAGGGAAAAAGCCCCGCAGGTGCAATTCCGCGTGTCCACTCCCACGGAATTGCGGATTGAGGAGGCGACCGGGTATCTGGCAAAGGACATCCCGAATTATGACGAGGGGGCAATCCGCATCTCCCGCCCGGCGGAAAACTGGCGGGATGACGACTGGTTCAAAATCGTGTACCGGGGCAAGCCGAAGGAGCTGGAACGGGTGCGGATTCTCTTTGAGGCGGAGTTCGGCGGGCGGCTTTCGGTTACCCGGTCGGACACCAATATCATCGAAATCCAGCCGCTCGGCTGTACCAAAGCGCACGGCATTGAAAAGCTCCGCCGTCTGACGGGCGATGCGCACACCGCGCGGAAAATCATTGCCTGCGGAGATTTTGACAACGACATCCCAATGCTGCTTGCCGCCGATCTCGGCGTGGCACCCGCCAACGCACAGCCAAAGGTCAAGGCTGTGGCAGGGGCGGTGCTGTGCGATCACAACGAGGGGTTGATTGCCGATGTGATTGAGGGGCTGGAAAACGGAACCCTCGGAGGCTTGAAATGAAGCCGACACTGGTGATTTTTGATATGGACGGCACGATTCTCAATACCCTGGAGGATCTCCTGGAAAGCACGAATGCGGCACTTGCCGCGAACGGCTTTCCCGAAAGGAGCCTTGCCGAGGTGCGCCGCTTTGTGGGCAACGGCATTGCAAAGCTGATAGAACGCGCGGTGCCGGAGGGAACCCCGGCGGATGTGCGGGGCAGGGTGCTGGCGGATTTCAAGGAGCATTACGCGGTGCATTGTGCCGATCATACGCATCCGTATGCGGGGGTGCCGGAATTGCTTGCCGACCTTCGCGCGAGAGGGGTGCTGACCGCAGTGGTTTCCAACAAGGCGGACTTTGCCGTGCAGACGCTGGCAAGGGACTATTTCCCCGGGCTGTTTGACTGCGTACTCGGCGAAAAAGAGGGGATTGCCAAAAAGCCCGCGCCCGATATGGTGAACGCGGTGCTGAACAAACTGGGGGTTGCGCCCGCCGGAGCCCGCTATGTCGGGGATTCGGAGGTGGATGTGGAAACCGCCCGCAACAGCGGGCTTTCGGGCGTGTTTGTGACCTGGGGCTTTCGCTCCGTGGAAACCCTGCGCGCCGCCGGTGCCGCCGTGCTTGCCGCCACCCCGGCAGAGTTGGCGGAAAAGCTCTGCCTGTGCTAAAAAAGGACTGCGCCGTGCGCAGTCCTTTTTTTAGCAGTTCTTTTCTGCAGCAGAAGGCTCAGTTGCCGTTTTGCCCGCGAAGATAGCCTTGCACACCGTCACAGAACAGCGACAGCCCGCGTACCAGCAATTCCCGCCGGCAGGCAACGTTCATCCGCAGAAACCGCGCACCGTTGCCCCGGTAGGGGCTGCCGGCGGAGAGGTACAGCCCGGTTTCTTTTCTCAGATAGTCCCGCAGGGCATCGGTGTTGTCGCAAAACTCCCCGCAATCCAACCACAGAAGATAGGTAGCGTTTCCCGGGGTGAGCTTTACACACGGGAGGGATTTTCCGATTCGGGTAGCCGCCGCGCGCCGGTTTCCGGCAAGATATTCGCGCAGGGCGTCCAGCCATTCGCCCCCCTTGCGGAATGCTGCGGCGGTGGCAATTGCCGCAAAGCAGTTTGGCTCCGCCACCTCGTCACTGTTCAGCCCCCGCACAAGCTTTTCCCGCAATTGCGGCTCCGGCACGGCAATCGCCGCCGACTGCAACCCCGCCAGGTTGAACGCCTTGCTTGCCGAAAGGCAGGTGACGCTGATTTCGCGGCATTCCGCCGAGACCGAGGCAAACGGCACGTATTCCGCGCCGGGAACGGTCAGGTCACAGTGAATTTCGTCGGAAAGCAGGGTAACGCCGTGTTTTTTGCAGAGCGAGCCGATGGCGGCAAGCTCCTCTCGTGTAAAGATTTTTCCGATCGGGTTGTGGGGGTTGCAAAGAATCATCATTTTAGCAAGCGGATCGGCGAGCTTTTGCTCCAGATTCTCAAAGTCAATGCGGTAGACCCCGTCCTCATAAATCAGCGGGCTTTCCGATACTACGCGCCCGGTGTTTTCCACCGAATGAAAGAAAATATCGTAAACCGGGGTCATCAGCACCACGCGCTCGCCCCTGTCGGTCACCCGCTTGACAATGCTGGTCACGGCGGGGATTACCCCGGTGCAGAAGGTCAGCCAATCCCGCGGGATGCGGTATCCGTGGCGCGTTTCCCACCAACCCGAAATGGCGGAATACCACTCGTCCGGTACCACGGTGTAGCCGTAAATGCCGGATTTTGCCCGCCGCACAATCGCTTCGGTCACTGCGGGCGCGGTGCGGAAGTCCATATCCGCCACCCACATCGGCAGTTCTTTTTCGCCCACGTCCCATTTGAGGGAATCCGTACCCCGCCGTTCGGTCGGTGCGTCAAAGTCAAATTTCATATCGCACCTCCACCGGTGTCCCGCGGCAGA
>CAKSPL010000012.1 GCA_934481325.1 uncultured Eubacteriales bacterium
TAATACGGATGGTCTGTCTGGAAGTCCAGCCGACGAACGCTTTATTGACCGAGGTGACATAGGAGGGAATCACCAGCGTGGTCAGTGCCGTGCAGTTTTCAAAAGCACTCGTACTGATCGTGGTGGTGGTGTCTGCCAGCTTCACGGAGCGCAGTGCGGTACAACCAGAGAACATCGAGCCGGAAACCGTGGTGCAGCCGTCCTCAAACACAGCCGTTTCCAGGGCGAGGCAGTTCTTGAAGATCGAGCTGTTCAGCGAGGTTGCCGAAGCGGGAATCACAACGTTTTTCAGCCCGGTATTCTCAAAGACGGATTGACCGATCGTGGTAACCGATGCGGGAATCGTGAAGGAGGTGAGAGCCGTACAGTTCTGGAAGGTGTAGTTGGGGAGGGTGACAAGATCACCGAGGAACGTTACGCTTTCCAGCTTTTCGCAGCCCTTGAAGGTGCTGGTGCCGAGCGTGGTCATTCCTGCGGGGAACACAACGTTTTTCAGCCCGGAAGCCTCAAAGACGTTGTTGCCCAGCGTTGCCTTGCAATCCGGTGCAAAGGCTATGGTTTCCAGTGCGATACAGCCCTTGAACGCCTGCGCGTCGATTTCGGCGACGGTAGAAGGAATCGTGATGTTTTTCAGCGCGGTGCACTCCTGGAAGGCATACGCATCGATGCGTTCCAGACCCTCGTGCAGGATCACGGTTTCCAATGCCGTACAGCCGGTAAAGATATAACTGTAGCCGGTTGCGCGGGAAGGCGTGTAGTAGAGATACTTGATGGATGCCGGGATCTCGATTGTGGTCAGCCCGGATGCGTCAAACACGTGACCGCCGATGTATTCCACCGTTTCGGGGATGGTAAAGGAGGTCAGCGAGGAGCAACCCTTGAACGCATAACCGTTGAGCGAGGTCAGCTTGCCGAGGAAGGTCACCGATTTCAGATTGGTGCAATCCTGGAACAGATAGGACGTGGTGTCCTCATCGGGGCCGAGTGCCGTGATGCCCTCGGGCAGGATGATGCTCTCAATCGCGCTGGCATAGAATGCTTGAGTGCCGAGAGTTTCCAGTTTGGAGCCTACCGCAAAGGTGATGGAGGTCAGCGATGCGCAATTCTTGAATGCGTTGGCACCGATTTCCGTAACACCTGCGGGAATCTCAATCGATTCGATGTCACTGCTCCAGAAAGCACCGTCCGCAATCTTGGTTACGCTTGCGGGAATCTTTACGGACTTCGCGCAGGAAAGACCGAATGCGTAACGCGGGATTTCGGTGATGCCCTCGGGCAGAATCACTTCGGTAATACCTTCCATGCTGCCGAGCGCGTAAGCACCGAGCTGATAGCCCTGGGGCAGAGTCAGCGTGCCGCTGACGGAGGCAGGGAAGATGGCGATGACAACGGGCGTACCCTTCATCACAAGTGCCTGCTCGTTGGCGGTGAGGTTGCATGTCTCATAGACAGGGTTGTTTGCGTCCACCACAAATCGGGTCAGGTTCTTGCAACCGCCGAAGGCGTAGTCACCGATCGAGGTCAGCGACGCAGGGACGTTCAGCGTGGTCAGAAGAGTGTGAGCAAAGGCGTTGGCACCGATGCTGACCAGGTTTTCGGGCATTGTGACGTTCTGCAATGCGCTGCAGGAGATGAATGCACTGGTGCCGATCGTTTTCAGGGAATCGGGCAGAGTGATGCTTTGCAGGGAAACGCAATCCCGGAACGCTTCGGAACCGATGGATTCCACCTTGCCGAGATATACGGACGAGAGTGCCGTGTTGCCGTAGAATGCCTTACTGCCGACGACTTCCAGGTTGTCGGGAAGGACGACGGTGGTCAGTGCGGTACAGCTGTCAAACACGTTACTGCCGATGGTCAGATCCGTTGTGCCGGTTTCAAAGGCAACACTTCTCAGTGCCGTGCACTCCTTGAAGGCACCGGTGGAGATAGATTCGGTTCTGGCAGGAATCGTGATGGAGGTGATGGGGGCACCGGTGAACGCATAACTGTTGATGGTCAGCTCGGCGTCGCCCTTCTCAAAGTTAACGGTTTTCAGCCCGGGGCAGTTGCGGAAGGCATAGCTGCCGATGGACAGGGTACCCTGCGGGATGGTGATAGAAGTCAGCGCGGTGTTGTCAAAGGCGTAGGAACCGATTTTCAGATCCCCGCCGGACTGGATGTTGACGGACTTCAGATTGGTGCAGTTCTGGAAGCAGTAGTTCCCGATCTGCTCCACGGAGGCGGGAACCGTGAACGAGGTCAGCGAGGTGCAGCCCTTGAACACATAGCCGCCAAACAGGGTCATCTGACCCTTGAACACAACGGTTTTCAGGTTGGCGCAGTCCGCAAACTGGTATGCGTTGCCACCGATTGTTGCCGCAGTTGCACTGTTACCGAGGAACGTGACACCCTCGGGGATTTCAATGGATTCAATCCCGGTGTTGCGGAAGCAGTATGCCAGAATCTTGGTCAGCTTGGATTTCTTCGGGAAGGTGACCGATTTCAGCTTCGTGCAGTTTTCAAAGGCACTGGCACCAAGAGAAGTGACGTTCTCGGGAATCTCGATGGATTCGAGTGCCGTATCCTTGAAAACGGTGCCGTTGATCGTGGTCAGCTGTGAGCTGTCCGCAAAGTTCACGGAGGTCAGCGAGGAGCAACCGAGGAAGTATCCGGCACCGATTGTCTTGACTGCCGCCGGGAAGGTAAAGGTGGTCAGTGCGGTGCAGTACTGCACGATGCTGCCGTTGGTCGTACCCGCATACACGGTGCCTGCCTCAAAGGTAAAGGAGTTCAGGCGCGGGTTGTAGGAGAAGGCGTTGCCGCCGATGGTCTTGACCGTTTTCGGAATCTCAACGGTTTCAAACGTCTGATACTGGAACGCGTAGTTACCGATGCTGGTCAGCGCGGCTTTCCCGTTTGTGCCTTTTGCAAAGGTCAGCGAGGTCAGCGACCCTCCGGAGGTGGGTGCGCGGAACGCGTAGTTACCGATGGTGGTAACCTTGGCGGGAATGGTGATTTCCACCAACCCCGAGTACTCAAACGCATAGGTGCCGATCGAGGTCACGGAGTCCGGAATCGTGATGTACTCCAACGAGGTGCAGTAGTCGAACATATAGTTCGGGATCGACTTCATATTGCCCGGCAGAGTAACGTCGCGCAGATTGTAGCAGTACTGGAAGAGATAAGTCGAGGAAGATGCCGACTTGAACTCATACTGGAACGGGTGCGCCGTGGAGTACTCAAAGACGACGCTTGTCAGCGAGCGGCAATCCTTGAAGGCATAGTTGCCGATGGATTTCACCGTGTAGGGGATGAACAGCGAGGTGATGCCGATCTGCCCTTCAAACAGGTTTGCGCCGATTGTGGTCACGGAGCCGGGGATGACATAATCACCCGACAGCAACCCGAAGATATGCACGTATTCGGTTTTTTTCTGGTTGAAGAGGACGGGCGTGCCTTCCTCGGTGGAGAAGAACTTGTTGTCTTTGTCGATGACAAAGCCCTTGATGTTGTAACAGCCGACCAGTACGTTGCTCAGCTTGTTGACCGAACGGGAGAGCGTAATGGCTTCCAGATTGTTGTTGTACTGGAACATCTTCTCGCCCAGCGTCAGATATTTGGTGGCGGATTCCAGCGTCGGGAACGCGAAGGTGGAGAATCCGGTCTTTTCAAATACCTGCTTACCGAACTTGTTGACGTTGGAGTATTGCTTGCCGTCCTTGCCCGTGTAGGTGCCGAAGATGACCTCGGTGAGCGAGAGACAACCGCTGAACGCCTGGTCACCGATTGTGGTGACGGTGGAAGGAATCGTGATGGATTTCAGCGATTTGCAGTCGGTAAACATCGTATTGGGGAACGAAGTAATGCCTTCCGGCAACTCGATTCCGGTGATGGCGGTGCCTCTGAAACAGCTGGTGCCCAGCTTCAGCGTTTTGCCGTCAATACCCTCGGCAAAGGTGATGGTTTTCAGTGCTTTGCAGCTCTGGAATGCATAATCACCGATCTGAGAGACAGTGGCGGGGATTACGATGCTTTCCAGCTTGCTCAGGTAGAACGCATACTTACCGATGGTATAGGTCATCAGCACGCCCTTGTCGGTTTTCTTTTCGGTGGCGGGCAGTGTGATGGATTTCAGCGCGGTGCATCTGTAAAACGCACTGTCCCCGATTTTTTCCGGCAGGGCGTTCGGGGCAAAGGTGACGGTGGTCAGCTTTTCGGCGTTGTAGAACGCGTAGTCACCGATGCGCGTGATGGTGGAGGGCAACGAAACCGAAACGATATTCGAGCCGTAATTGCTGTATCCGCTGTAACCGCCGAATGCACGGTTGCCAAGCTCGGTCAACCGCTCGGGGAATGCGATGGTTGTCAGCTTCGGACAGTTGCCGAACGGTGCGGTGGTTCCGGAGGGACCGTAAGAACCGTTACCCTCGGTGGTCGCGTCATTGATGACCAGCTCCACGGGAGTGACACCGGCAGGAGTGGGTGCAAAGGTGATGGAGGCAAGAGACGCGCAGTAGTAGAACGCCTTGTTCTCAATCACGGATACCGTATAAGGAATCTCAACGGCTTTCAGCTTCTGACAATAGTGGAACATCGACTTGGAAAGCGAGGTCAGACCCGTGGGGAGCTTGATGCTTTCCAGTGCGCTTGCGTAGTAGAACGCCTGCGGCCCTACGGTAAATTCCTTGACATCCGAGAAGGAGAGGGACTTTACGGTGGTGTTGAGGTAGAATGCGTTGGTTACCACGTGGGTTACGCCTTCGGGAACCTTGACATTCGTCTCACCCTGCTTCAGAACCGGGCAGCAGAGCAGGATATCGGGCCCCAGCGTGGGGTTGCCGTCCTTGTCGGTTCTGTCCGCCAGCGTGTACAGGATGGAGTCTACGGCGATAAAGTGCTTATTGCCGCTTGCCACGATGATATTGGTCAGTTTTCTGCAGAAATAGAAAACGTTGAAGTCGTCCGGCTCAAAGGCATCGGTTTTCAGACCGGTCTTCTCGTCGGTTTCAATCTTGGTGATTTTCTCCAGTGTGGAGGGCAGGGTAACCGTCACCAGTGAACTGCAGTTGTAGAATGCGCCGTTACCGAGCGATTTCACACCCTCGGGGATAACCACGTTGGTCAGCGAGCCGCACAATTTGAATGCATTTTCGCCGATGGAGGTCAGTCTCGCGGGCAACTCCGGATTTTGCAGGAGCTTGCAGTTGTCAAACGCCGATGCACCGATGGTGAGCGGGATTTCCGCTACGCCTTGCGCCGCGGGAGTAAAGGTGATCGTTGTCAGTGCGGAACAGCCCTGGAAGGCATAGTCGCCGATGGCTTTGATGTTGGGGCCGATCACAACCGAGGTCAGCTTGGTTTTACCCTGGAAGGTGTTTGCCGCAATTTCGGTTACGGTGTCTGGAATGGTGTACTCTCCGCTATAAGCCGTGGGGAAGAACAGAATGTTGGTTTTCCCTACATTATAAAGAATGCCGTTCTCGGAGGTGTAATTCCCGTTTTTCTCCGAAAGCGTGATGGTGTCCAGCTTTTTGCCGAATACGGCGGAAATGTTGAACGCCGGCACGTTGTCACCGATCACAAGATCGGTTACGTAATAGGTCGGAGTTACGGTGGAGGAGGAGGGCTTGGTGCCGAATGCCACGTCGGCAAAGTCCAGTGTGTACTTGCCGTCCTCACCCTTGACACCGACGGAGTTGACCGTCACTTTCGCCAGCTTGGAGGTGGAAGCAAATGCGTGCTCCTCCAGCTTGACCAGTCTTGCGGGCAGTGTCAGCTCAGTCAGACCGGAGCAGGACTGGAACGCAAAGGTCTTGATGGTGAGAGCCTGACCATCTTCCTCCAGAATCAGCTCGGCGAGCTTGGTGCAGGATTTGAAGGCTTCTTTTTCAATGGTCGTTACATAACCCGGGATGGTGACCTTGGTCAACTTGGAACAGCTGGTGAAGGCACCCTCACCGATGGTGGTGATACCCGCGGGAATCTTGAATTCGCCTGCCATCCCCTTCGGGCAGAAGATCAGGGTTGTGCCTGCCGCGTCACAGAGTACCTTTCTGCCTTCCTCACCCTTGGCAGTGTAGTTCTTACTCGTGCCGGAGATATCGATGGAGGACAGATAGGAGCAGCTGCCGATGGACTTCTCGGAGAAGGTTTCCATACGGCCGGGCAGGACTACCTCGGTCAGCTTGGAGCAGGAGTAAATCGCGTTGTTTTTGAGCGTCAGTGCGATCTCTTCCACGCCCTCGGGCGCAGGGAGGAAGGTCAGCTTGGTCAGCGAGCTGCAGGAGGAGATACCCTTTGCCTCGATGATGCCGACGGTGTGAGGAATGATGATTTCGCTCAGCTTGCAGGAGGCGAAAGCACCTGCGGGAATGGATACGGTGCCTTCATAGATGCGGAAAATGCCGGTTTTGCCCATAGGCACTGCCTTGATGGCAATTCCGTTTTCACCGTTATAGGTATAAAGCACGCCGTCATCCGAGAAGTACTTCGGCTCTTTGGCACCCGCGTCGTAAATCTCAATCGCGGAGAGCTTGGAGCAGTACTGGAATGCCGAACCGGTGGTGTTGATACCGGTGGAGGGAATGGCAATGTTGGTTACCGTGTTGGGGATGCGGATTTTGAGCAGCGTGTAGCAGGAGTTGAAGCCCGATGCCTCAATCGTGGTAATTGGCTTGTCGTTGTAGGAGACGGGGATGGTCAGCTCCTTTATATTACCGATGCCGAACGGACCTTTGGACACCGAGTAGGCGTTGCCGTTGTCGATCTCGTCATATTTGAGCGGGTCGGCAAATTGCGCATACAGGGTGATGTCATTCGGAGTGCTCCACCTTTCCTCGGTTTCCCCGTTTGCATCAAAGTAGCAGATGCCGGAGCCGCCGATGCCGGTGTACCAGCCGTTGAAGAACAGGGTGGGATCCGGGCTTTCCGCGATGGGAGACTTGTTGATCTTGCCGTATGCCACCTCGATGGTAGTGGTTTTCTGATTCTCGCCCTCGCCGTAAACCAGCGTTACGGTGTACTTTCTGGAAGACCAGTTGGCATAGAGAACGATGTCACTCTGACCCTCAAATACGCCGCTTGTGTACTCCTTGCCCACGGCGTAGCCGTTCGGCGTGGTATACCAGCCTGCGAAGGAGTAACCGTCACGGACGGTTTCGGGGAGCTCAAACTCATCGCCGAATGCCTTGTAAAGCACGTTCACGGTCTTGGTACCGCCGCGCACGTCCAATTCAACGGCATAAACCTCCACCGTAATCGTGGCGGGTTCGGAGGCGTCACCCAAAGAATTGATGAAGCTGACGGAAATCTCCGTACTGCCGCTCTCGGTGAACGAGATGTCGGCAGACGACTCGTTGCCGTTTACCTCAAAGGATTCGTTGCCGACACGGATGAGGTACTTGGCGGCACCGTACACGGGCGACCAGTAAACCTTGCCGTTGCGGTAGGAAACCTCGCTCATCGCCACACGGGAAACCGTGATTTCGGCGGAAACAGCGGAGTTTTCGGCGGCGTCAGCCGCAACCGCCTGCACACTGATCTTGCAGTCGGAAAGGTTGGCACCAAAGATTTCCTCGGTCAGAGCCAGGGAGTTCTTTTCTGCGGGATACGCAGTGCCGTTGATGTAAACAATGTAGCTGACCGCATTCTCCACGGCATTCCAGGTCAGGGAATTGCCGGAAAGCGCGATCCCGGTGGGAGCCGACAGCGTGTTTTTGGTAAACTGCACGGCAGTGGCGGGTGCCACGTAGTAGCCGGCGCACACAGGGGTCACTTTGACATAGTAATTGCCCTTGCCAAGCCCGGCGATGCTGTAAGAGGTGCCGGAGGTGACGTACGCGTCGGTGTAGTTTTCCCCGTCGGCGGAAATGCTGACAATATAGGTTGCCGCATTGTCCACGGGGAGCCAGGTGATTCTGTTGTTAATCACCGTAATGCCGGATACCGCGTCAAGACCGCGGAAATAGGTGTAAGTAGCGGTGGAGCTGACGTAGCCCTCGGCATAAGCGGTTACCACAAAGGTGATACCGTTCTCGGGCATTTCGCAGTTCGCAAAGGTGTAATAGGTGGAGGTGCCGTTGTTGATCTCGGTGTGGGTGTGGTTTTTACTGCCGCACTTGAAGGAGATCACGTACTTTTCGGCACCCGCAACCGGGTGGAATACCAGCACGTTGCCGGGATACACGCGGAAGCCCGAAACACGGTCCAGTGCCTTGTTGCGGTAATAAACCGTGGTGGAATTTCCGTTTGCGGTAACCGTGATTTCGTATTCACCGGCATCTTTGCCCGTGAAATCGTATTTGAATTCGGCGGAGCCGGTGTTGCTGTCCGCCACGACGGTTTCGCCGTAACGGATGACCACACGGTAGTTGACGCCGGCACCGAGTGCCTCCCAGGTCACGCCTGCGGCATTGACCGAAACAACGGGAGTACCCGCCGCGGCGTATACCGCGAACAGCATCGTATCCTGCGTCAGCTTCTGACCGGTGTATTTGCAGGTCAGCTTGCTTGCCGACTGGCTGTCACTCATCCACCAGCCCACGAAGGTCATCCCTTCTTTGGCAGCGGGGGTGGGCAGATTGTACAGAATACCGTTTACGGTTTTGGCAGGCTCAAACGCCTGATCGGCGGAAATAAAGGAAGCGGTGTACTCCACCTGACCCGTGGCGTGTGCCTCAAAGCGGGCATACACCGTGGTGTCGGCGGTGATCATCGCACTGCCGAAATCAAAGGCGGTGGTGTACGCCTTGTCCGTGTACCAGCCGATGAAGGCATAGCCCTCCTTGGCGGGGTCGGCAGGCTTTTCGGCGAGGGAGCCGTTATACACCTTCTGTGCCGCAACCGCACTGCCGCCGTCCGTGTCAAACGAAACGGTGAATTGCGTGCGCTGCAACAGCCGATACACGCCGCCGTTGTAGGTCAGCTCGAGAACGCCGTTTTCGAGCTTGGCGGAGGCGTTGGCGGTATCGCCCTGCTTGAAGGTGAGCGTAAGGGTACCGTTTTCATAGGTGAAGGTACCCGACTGATCTCCGTTCAGACCCGAGAGCATAAACGAGTTTCCTGTAATCGTGAACAGATACTCAAAGCCGTCGTCTACGGTGTAGTAGACGCCGTCAATGCCGTATCCCGAAGTCGAGCCCGGATTGTTCGGGTTGTCATTCGGTTTACGCTGGCACGATGCCAGGAGGATCAGCGCAATGCAGCAAATCACCAGCAGAACGCAGATGAGCTTTCTTTTGCGAGTAAACATAAGTTTTCCTCCTCATATAAAATGGTTGGACATATTATAACAGATTTCTGCCCGGATTGCAAGTTATTTTTTAAAAAAATGCAGATTTGTGCAGTTCCACAAAATCGGTACCGCCGAAAAACGCGGTTTTGGCAGGGATAAACGAAAAATCGTCCCCCGATGGAGGGAAAAGCTGTGGCTGCTCTCTTTATTTGTTGCTAAAACAGAGAAATTCCTACAAAAAAATCATTGCTTTTGTGAACCCTGCGTGTTGCCGTGCGGACGATTGTGCGAATGCCCTGTGATTTTTGCGTCACCCGGCAGGGAAACCTGTCGGTTTTCCGTGTGGAAAATATTTCATCCCTGGCGGAACGGCGCACACCCGCCTATATAAATAATATGTAAGATATGGATATTTCCGGGGCGGCTCCGGCGGCTTTCGGCGCATCTTTTTCAAAACGGCAAGTTTTTGAGCAAAAACTTGCAAAAAGATGCCGAAAGCCGCACGGCAAGCCGGGGTCGGCGTGTCAGGAAGCCGCTTCCGGCACAACCACCGCACCGTTGTATTTGCTTTGAATGAATTTCTTTACCGCGTCGCTCTGCAACGCCGCAACCAGTGCCTTGATTTTTTCGCTGTTTTCGGCTCCGCTTTTCACGGCAAGAATGTTGGCGTAGGTGTTTGCCGCGTCCCCCGACGCGCTCTCGGTGGCAAGCGCATCCGTGATGCGCAGTCCCGCTCCGATGGCGTAGTTTCCGTTGATAACGGCAACCGTCCCCGCCCTGCCGTTTGCCAGCTGAGAGGTCAGCAGGTCTGCCTGCACCGGGGTGATTGCCAGCCCCTTCGGGTTGCCCGCAATATCCAGCACGGTCAGGCTGTCGGTGGGCTTTGCGCCTTCCCGGAGTGTAATCAGCCCCTCCCCGGCAAGCAAAAAAAGCGCGCGGGTCTGATTGGAGCCGTCCGTGGGAATCAGCACGGTTGCCCCGTCGGCAATGCCGGCAACCGACGATACGCCGTTTCCGTACAGTCCGAACGGCTCGTAATGAACGGCGGCAACCGACACGATGTGTGTTCCTTTTTCGGCATTGAACCAATCCAGATACGGCTTGTGCTGAAAATAGTTGGCGTCAAGGTCCCCGTTTTCCACGCCGGTGTTGGGGAGCACGTAATCGTCGTAAATACGGATTTCCAGCGTGTACCCCTGCTCCTTCAGGGTACTTTTCACCTGCTCCAGGATTTCGGCGTGCGGGGTGGAACTGGCACCCACCACGATGGTGTTTTCGGATTTTTTACAGGCGGAAAGTGCCACGAGCGGGCAGAACAGCAGAAGGGTCAGCAGAAGCGAAACAATTTTTTTCATTGGAGGTCTCCTTTGTGGTATTTATGTTATTCGTGTTATTTACTGCGGGTTCGTTTGTCCGTGCGGCGGGCGAGGTACATTCCGGTTTCCTGAATCAGCTGAACGAGAAGGACCACCAGCAAAACGCAGAACCAAATCACGTCTGGGCGGAGCCGCTGATGCCCCCAGACCACGGCAATGGCACCGAGTCCGCCACCGCCGATGGTGCTTGCCATCGCGGAATAACCGAGTACCGTAACCGCCGAAATCACCGCACCGGTGATCAGAGAGGGGCGTGCCTCCGGGAGAAGGACTCCGGTGATAATCCGGAAACGGGAGGCACCCATCGCCTCTGCCGCTTCAATCACGCCGCGATTCACTTCATCCAGGGAGGATTCCACCATTCGTGCCACATACGGTGCGGCGGCAATCACCAGTACTACAATCATCGCGCGGTTGCCAAGGCTGGTGCCGACCAGTACCTTGGAAACGGGAACCGTTGCCACCATTAAAATGACAAACGGGATACTGCGAAGGATATTTACGGTGATGCCGAGTATCCGGTGCAACCACGGCATCGGGCATAGCCCCTTGCGGTCGCTGACGCACAGAATCACGCCGAGCGGTAGCCCCAGTACGTAGGCAAGCGCGGTGGAAATCGCCACCATATAAACGGTTTCCCACAGCCCCCGCCAGAAGGTGCCGCCTGCAAGCAGTTGACGAAAAAGCTCTGACATCTTATGCCTCCTCTCTGTATTCAACGCCGTGTGCATCCAACCACGCGCTGACACGATGAAAAATCCGTTCATCCCCGGGGAGTTGAATCAGCATCTGCCCGAAGGTTTTGCCGTCCAACACCTTTGTGTCGGCAAACAGAATGCTTGCGGGTACCGCACATTCGAGAACCAGTGCCGAAAAAATCGGTTCCGAGGCGAGCGAGCCGTTGAACACCAGCCTTAGCTTGGTGCCGCCCGGGCGTTCTGCGGTGCGGGCGGACGGGGGCAGAATCAGCTCCCGCGCGATGGCGGATTGTGGGGCGGCAAACAGATCGCACACGTTGCCGATTTCTGCAATCCGGCTTTGATCCAGCACCGCCACCCGGTCACAGATTTCATCAATCACGCTCATCTGATGCGTGATGAGAATCAGCGTAACCCCGAGCGTGCGGTTGATTTCTTTCAAAAGCGAAAGAATCGAGGAGGTTGTGGCGGGGTCCAGCGCGCTGGTTGCCTCGTCGCACAGCAGATAACGCGGATTGGTGGCAAGCGCGCGGGCGATGGCAACCCGTTGCTTCTGTCCGCCGGAAAGCTCGGCAGGGTACGCGCCGGCGCGGTCGGCAAGCCCCACCATTTCCAACAATTCTTTTGCGCGTGCCACGGCGTCTGCCCGCCGCCACCCCGCAATTTCCAGCGGAAAGCATACGTTTTTGAGAATACTGCGCTGTTCCAGCAGGTTATAGCTCTGAAAAATCATCCCGACGTTTTGCCTCTCACGCAACAGCTCGCGGCGGGAAAGGAGAGACAGATTTTTTCCGTCCAGCCATACCTCGCCCGTATCGGGGCGTTCCAGCAGGTTGATGCACCGCACCAGTGTGCTTTTTCCGGCCCCGGACAGCCCGATAATTCCGAAAATCTCTCCGTCCCTGACCGTAAAGCTGACGTCCGAAAGTGCCGTTACGGTTGCGCCGCCGGTGTGAAAGGCTTTGCTCAGATGCCGAATTTCTATCATAAAATCTCCTTTTCTCCCCGGCGGGGCAGGGGTGTCCGAAGCCCGGTTCCGGGCGGCGGATATTCGTCTTTTGTTGTCATCCGCCCCGCGTCGGGCTTTTTGCCGGAATAAAAAACGGGGGTGCGCCGCGGCGCACCCCCGTTATAAGGAATTCATCGGGCGGGCGATTGCGGCAACGGCAAAAGGGTGCACATCTCGGTGCACATTTTGCAATCCATCATTGCCGCACGATTCGTTTTCATCCCGTTTTTTCCTTTCATTCAAAGAATATGCCTTATTGTATCAAAAAAGTGACAATTTGTCAACCCTTATTTTGAAATTTTTAAAATATTTCCTTGCAAAGCGTTACCGCCTGCCGCGCAGGAGAAACAGCGGAGACAGCGCGAGGAACAACGCCGTGATTCCAAGGCAGAAAACTGCCGTGATTCCGGCAAAAAGGGTCAGATGCCCCAGCGCAAAGCCAACGGTCAGCAGTCCCGCGGCAGGAATCAGCCCGAAATATACAAACAACAGCTGTATCATCGCGCGGATATTGCGGGAAAGCCCGGTGGAAAGCGAGAGGTCGATAAACACGCCCGTGCTGACGGAATAGGC
Organism: uncultured Eubacteriales bacterium; assembly: GCA_934481325.1. Taxonomy (GTDB): domain Bacteria; phylum Bacillota; class Clostridia; order Oscillospirales; family CAG-272; genus Firm-07. The sequence continues at coordinate 12,871 of CAKSPL010000012.1, forward strand.
ATCTACGGAAACTGCCAGCAGATACCAGAGAAATACCGTGCCGGGGTTTTCCCGGAGAAGAATTGCCGCCGCGAGAAACGCGGGGAGAAGATCCAGCGCGCTGTTTGCCACACCGCCGAGGAAAGAGAAGAACAGTTTTTTGTGTGCGCTGTCCGGCACCAGGAGAAAGCTCTCCCGTTTTACATCGTCCGCCACCGGGTTGCCGAGCGCACGGAAAAAGGTAAAGCCGGCAAGCACGATTGCCACAAGCGGGAAAAAGGGGTACTCCAACACGTACAGAAGAATCAGGGAAAGCCCCACTCCGACCAGGAGATCGGTTTCGGCGGTTTTGGTAAATATATGCAGGTGTGCGAAACGGAACCGGTTGTACATTGCCTTGAAAAAGTAGACCGAGGCACCGGAACCGTGCGTCAAACGGTCACGCAACAGCTTTTCGCTCCGGTCCTTTTTGCGGGTGCGCAGGGCGGCGTTGCCCTCCGCGACTGCCTGTTGCAGCTCCGCCGTTTGTGCCGAGTGCGCCATTGCATCCTCGTAAAAGTCGGCGTGGATGCGCCGAATCACCGCAATCAGAAGCACCGCCCCGATCAGCAATGCCGCAAATGCAAGCAGTGCCGGGAGTGCGTTGTTGTCCATACCGGACATCACCAGGGCTTTGAACCATCCCCATACCGGAACGTACCAACTGCCGGGCGCATTGAAAAACCGCACCGCGGCGGCAAAGTAGTCCCCGTCCGATGATTGCATTGCCGTCAGCAGATACGCCGCCGCAACGACAGCCACTACCGCGTACAGCGCGGGGCGCAGGCGTTTTTTCAGCTTCGGGTGGCTGGCAACGAGGGTATAGAGCAATACCGAAATCAGTTTGCTGTACACCAGTGCGAAAAACCACGCGCCCAGCATTGCAAGTGCCGCGCCGAAGCCGAGCCCCAGGTTGACCATCAGATTCGGAATCTGAAAAATCAGATAAACCGTCAGCAAAAGCGAGCTTGCCGCCTGCATCACCAAGCGGAACAGCAGCACCGATTGCGGTTTTATCGGGGCGGGGAACAACAGATTGACATCCGCCATCAGAAAGATGGAGCTGCCGCTCTTATCCGCGGTCAGAACGCTGAATACCAATATTGCCAGAATAATGCCGCCCACTGCCAATTCCACCACGGATCGGGCGGTTTCGGGCGGGAGAGGGTCGGTTTCCTCCTCAGGGGGGAGAACATCCTCCTCTCCCTCATCCACATGATCTTCCACGACAGAGGCAATCACCGCCGCTCCTATGCCGAACAGCAAGCCGGCAAGCACGCAAATCAGCAAAAACACCGCTACCCAGGTGCGGAACAGCTTTTTGATCTGATTTTTCAGCGTGTGGGTCATATAATAGAAAATCAGCCGTGTCATAGCGCACCGTCCGATGCCGTTCCCTCGGTGATGGCGAAAAACAGCGTTTCCAACTGCTCTCCGCTCGCATCCAGCTGTGCTTTGGTCACATCCGCACGCAACACCCCGTTCTGCATAATCAGGGTCCGATCCCACAGCATATCCACACTGTCAATCATATGGGTGGAAAGGAGTACCGTGCGTCCTTCGGCGCGCATTTCTTCCATTACTGTTTTCAGTTCCTTGATGGCGTGCGGGTCAAGCCCGATCATCGGCTCATCCATCAGCAGAATCTGCGGGCGGGGGAGAAGCCCCAGGCACAGGTTCAGCTTTTGTTGCATTCCCTTGGAGAGCTCATCGCCGAATTTTTTCTTTTTGTCGGCAAGCTCAAAGCGCGTAAGCAGTTCCTCCGCGTGCGCCTTGTAGTCCGAAAGACGGTACGCGCGGGCGATAAATTCCATATGCTCCGAAACCGTCAGGTTCGGGTACAATGCGGGGATTTCCGGCACATAACCGAGCAGTTTTTTTGCCTCCACGCTTTTGTTCGGCAATCCGTTTACCGTAATCTCGCCGCTGTAACGCAAAAACCCGATCACGGATTTCAGCAGGGTGCTTTTTCCCGCCCCGTTCGGCCCTAACAGAACGGTAATTCCGCCGGGATCCAGGTGAAAGCAGACGTCGTTGCAGGCAAAATTTTTGCCATACAATTTTGTCAGATGTGAAACTGTTAACATATGTACTCCTTTGAAGTAAATATCCCCCGATACGGGGTGAGTTTCGGATGTTTTTTCGGAAAACGGCTACTCAGGACGCCGACACTGCGGTAAGATTTAGTGCCGGTATGTGATGAGTTTTGAAGCCGAATGTTACGCCCTGTCGGAAAATCGGTGCCGTTTTGCGAGGGGCGTTGAAGCTCTCACAGAGAATATCGCATCGCAATCGGATTTTGTGACAGAATCGGTTTTAGTGCCACAATGTAATGCGTTTTATGCGTTACCCACCCGGCGGAGCCCTTTCGGATAATGGTTTTTCAGCCGTCCGTCCACGGCTTTTCCGCCGCCCAGCGGCGCGTTTTCGTACAGTACGGCGGTAAAGCCGTTTTTTCCGGCAAGCTCCGGGCAATCCAGCTCTTCACCGCCGAGATAACGCAGGACACGCTCGTCTTTATCGGAAAGGGGGAGCTGCCGTAAAAAATGCCGCCCGAATGCCGAGTAGAAGTGATGGTGCGGCACCAACCGTCCGTGGGTCAGCACTCCCGCGGTTACACCCGCCGCAAATACCCCGCGGGGAGGGAGCAAAACGTTGGGGGCAAGGCAAACCGCCCCCCGCAGGGAAACCGGACGGCGGGGAGGGGGATTTTTGCAGATTTCCTCCGTTAGTGCCGATACGGTGTGAGTTTCGGCGGGTGAAAGCGGCACAATCGCCTCTTTTTGTCCGCCTTTCCCTGCGCTTTTTTGCGGGCGATTTCCCGCGGCATCCTCATCCCGGCGGAACAGTGCCAGAAATTGCCCTTCTCCGGGGGAGAGATGCGGATAAAACCGGCGGCACAGCGGCAATTCCGCCCCGTGCCGGCATCCCGGAAAGGCAATCCCGTCAGCGGTGACCGCCGCCACTGCGGGTGTTACGGGAATCAGATGAAAATCGGGATGCTCGGTGAGAAACGCATCCGCATTTGCCTCGTTTTCCTCCACCGAAAAGGTGCAGGTGGAGTAAAGCAGTAATCCTCCCGGGCGGGTCAGGCGCGCGGCGTTGGAAAGAATTTCTTTTTGCCGTGCGGCACAAAGCGTAACGCTTTCGGGCGACCATTCGGTGGTTGCCACCTCGTATTTGCGGAACATTCCCTCGCCCGAGCAGGGCGCATCCGCTATCACGAAATCAAAATATGAGCCGTAAAAATCTGCCAGTGCGGTAGTGTCCAGATTGGTGATTACCGTATTGGAAAGCCCCAAACGCTCCGCGTTTCCCTGTAAAATCCGACACCGTGCCGGCACATATTCATTTGCCACCAGCACACCGTCCTCGCCGATGGCGGCGGCAATCTGCGTGGATTTGCCGCCCGGGGCGGCACAAAGATCAATCGCACGGATGCCTGCCTTCAGTGGCACTGCGGCAATCGCGCTGATGGCGGAGGGGTCCTGCATATAAAACATTCCCGCGTGGTGGGAAGGTAGCGCGCCGACCTTGTCCGTGTCTGCCAGAAATGCATCGGGCAAAAAGGGGAGCGGCTTTGCGACAAACGGCAGGAGCGGCAATAGCGTTTTTTGATCGGTTTTGATGGAATTGACTCGTAACGCCCGCACAGGCGGTTGCTCCAGGGCTTCGCAAAAGGCGGAAAAGTTCAGCCCGGGCAGGGAGCTCATACGGGCAAGAAATGCTTCCGGAATCATTTTTCCTCCTTGCTTCACACTAAAATAGGGATAGATACAGTCAGTATACCCCGTGTGTCGGGATTTGTCAATAAGATTTTTGAAAAAGGACTTGACAAACCGTATGGGATGTGTTATACTAACTAAGCAGTTCGGAAAACCGTGTGTGCGAATATGCCGGAATGGCGGAATTGGCAGACGCCCGGGACTTAAAATCCCGTGATACTTTGTATCGTACCGGTTCGACCCCGGCTTCCGGCACCAATGATATCGCGGAGTAGAGCAGCTTGGTAGCTCGTCGGGCTCATAACCCGGAGGTCGTGAGGTTCAAATCCCACCTCCGCAACCAAAAAGAAAAGCACCCTTTGCGGGTGCTTTTCTTTTTGGTTCCGAAACGAGACCTGAACCCCGCGCACATCCGGGTTGCCGGAGGGAGTGGGCTTGGAGCGTGACCGCCGCCGGGGGCGGGGGGAGGGAGCGCGACAAGGGAGAAAAGAAGGAGTGTCGGGTGCGGAGGGACTCCGCGCCCGGCACGACTATATTTTCGACAGGGCAATAAAATCCCACCTCCGCAACCGGAAAAGCAATCTCGCAAGGTTCAGATATGCCCTTTCCGAACAGGAAAGTGTTGCAAATTATACCGAGGAGCAGTATAATAGTTTTGGTTGGGCGCGGGCGGCGGGTGCGCTGTCCGTTGCCGAGCTGGACGACCTTTACGCCAAGATACAGGCGCGGTCGTCACTTCGCACATTTCATCGTTCGGCGCGTGGGGAAGCGATTGTTGAGGTCAATGACAAGCCGCATACCACGCTGGGCGTAGATAATGTGTTTGCTTTTGTCAAGGGTACAAAAAACAATTTTACGATTACACGGGTGTTCAGGTTTGATTTTTGGACGGAAACGGAAATGGATCTGATCAGGGAGGATTTATATGAAGGACGGACGTGCAGTGATACTTATTTTGAGATCTATAAAGAAAAAGGGTTTGCAAGAGAGTACCAGCCAGAAAATAGCCAATCATTTGCTGAATATAGCAAAGAGCGAGCCGAAAGAGGGGCAAGCAACGGAGAAACGGGCCGAGGAGTTGATCAAAATAATCGACGATCCGCAAAATACCGAAGCGGATATTCTCTCCATATTGGAGAAGATGGAGAGATAACCGAGCGGTTTGCCCTGCCGGAAGAAAAGACGGAAAGCAAGGGCAAGGACTCCGATATTACGGGCAAAGATACCGAAACCGCGAGGGCGGATGTCAAAGACGCGGGAAAGAACACCGACACTGCCGGGAAAGGCACCGGCGCGGACACAGACGGCAAAAAGGACTTTGCCGAGCGGTTGACGACCCGGACGGTGCGGGCGGTGAGCGAGGCGCTTTCACGGGGGATGGATGCTTCCGAATGGCGCGGGAAAAAACTTTCGGCAGAGGTACGCGGGGCGGAAGCGGTGTCCCATCTGTTTGACCGGATGATTACGGAGCCAAAAAACCGCGAGCGGGTTGCCGGAAAAATTGCGGATGAGTTAATCCGAAGCACGGTGACGGCAAGGCTTTACAGCACGGCGGTCAGGCAGAATGCCGAGGTGCAGGAATCGCTTGCGGTGGCGGGCGTGCTGGGGCGGTACCGCGGAAAACTGGATCTTGACGGAATTTCCGCCGAGGTGCGGGAAAAACTGGGGAAGCGCGGGAACGCCCAAAAATACGACGCGACGCGCGAGGAACTCAAAGAGAAGAACGCAAAGAACGCTCAGCGGCAAAGACAACGGTTGGAGGCTTTGCGCGAGGAACTCAAAGAGAAGAATGCGGAGATTGCCAAACTCAGAAAACAGTGGTACGATGTTTATCGCAAAAACCACTATCAGGCGGCGGACGAGGCACGGTATAACCGGGAGGCGAACCGGGCGGTTGCCGCCGCCGGGAAAATCCGCGAGTGGAAAACGGGGGCTTTCCGCAATGCGTCGGAGTTGGCGCTGGATTCTCTGATCAAACCGCTGGGCAGGCTTGCCAAGGTCGCCTCGGCGGGCAACGTCAATCAAGCCGGCACGCGCAGGGTGGTCAGCGATCTGCTGGCGTGGCATCAGGCAAACGCAGAGGCCCTGAAAGCAGGCGGATATTTCAACGAGGAGGCTGTGGCGGCGATGCAGGGATGCACGAAATGCCGCTTTTCGGAGGAAACGCTGGGGCAGATGCTGTCTGCCGAATTTCAGGCGATGATGCAGCTTATAAAACCCGGGGCGGGAGAAACGCCATAAACGAAGACAGTGCCGTTTCCGGAGAGGGTGCGGCAAATCGGACACAGGTCACTCGGGGCGGCTTGGCGGAGCTTTCGCCGTTCTGCCCGAAATGCAGGAAAGGAGACTTCCAATTATGAAATCATTGAAAACCATTCAGACGCTTTCCAAAATCGGAAAGATACTCAGCCAAATCGTATTTGTTTTTTCGATTATCGGCTTTTGCGGATGTATTGCGGGATTGCTTGGCATCGGCTTTGGAAACGGAGCATTTGTGAAGCTCGGCGGTGTTACGCTGCACGGGCTGATTTCCGAGGAATACGGCGGCAATGTCAAAAGCATTTTCGCAACACTCTCCGGCTTGCTGATTGTTATTGCCGGGGAGGCGGTGCTTGCCGGATTTGCAAAGCTCTATTTTCAAAACGAGCTGAATGCCGGAACGCCGTTCACGCTTTCCGGTGCGGGGGAATTGTTTCGGCTCGGCATTCTCACGCTTGCCATCTCTGTTGGTTGTGCCGTAATCGGCAGGATTGTGCGGGAGATTGTTGCCGGCTTGATGCAGGCGGAGGAGACTGCGGCTGCGGAGCCGTATTTTGACACGACGGCAAGCATCGTACTGGGCGCGATGTTTATGGTCATATCCTTGCTTTGCCGCTACGGTGCGGAGATTGTTCACAATGACGATGCCTGAAACGGAGCGTCTTTTTCTGCGGGAAATGACGCCGGAGGATTTTCACGCGCCGTATACCGTGTTTGCCGACTCCGATATTATGCGGCATTATCCGTATACCTTTGACGAGGCGCGCGTTCGGAGCTGGATCGGTAAAAACAGAGATCGCTACCGTGTGTTCGGGTTCGGTCTGTGGGCGGTCTGCTTAAAATCCACGGGCGAAATGATCGGTGACTGTGGGCTGATGATGCAGGAAATCGGCGGCACCGTCCTGCCGGAAATCGGATATCATATCGCCAAGGCATATCGGCGGCAGGGCTACGCGAAAGAAGCGTCACGGGCTGTCGGTCGTATGCGGCATCAGCCGCACCGAATGGCTGACCCGGAATCCGCGGTGTGACAGCGGGAAAGAAAATCCGTAATATCACGCGATGGAAAAAACGGTGCAGACCTTGTCTGCACCGTTTTTTTGCCGGGATATTCCCGGCAAAAAAATCAATTTTGCCCCCGCGCGCAGGGTATTCTCCGCCGCGCCAAAAAAGGGCGGCGAAAGCCGCCCTGTCGGGGGTGCCGGAAGCGATTGCTTCCGGTTTTGTTATGCGTTTGGTTTTTTCCACGTTTTCGGGGTGACGGTATAC
>CAKSPL010000013.1 GCA_934481325.1 uncultured Eubacteriales bacterium
AACCAGCATCAGAGAAAGCAGTGCCAGATGCCCCGCCACCTTGTGCGGTGCGTTCATCGGTGTATAACGGTCAAAATAGGTGGTGCAAAGGAGCAGAGCGGCACCGAAAATCAGCGCATACCCGCCAAGCAACGGCGCGGAGCCCTCCTCTTTGCCGAATAACGGGAGCAAAAAGTACACGCATCCCGCCAACAACAGCACCGCCGCCAGCGTCGGTACCACCGTGGGTGCCGACCCCGTTTTGGACGAAAGAATCAGCAAAACGCCCGTAGCGGCAAATGCCGCGGCGGCAAGAGTGTTTCCGAAAAAGGCAACGTTCCCACCCGCGGACGGCAAGGGCGCGGACGCACCCTTTTTCACGCGGAAAAAATAAGAAGCAAACCAAACAAGGCTGACTGCCGCCAGCGTATAGTAAAGAATCGGCAACAACGCCCCCGAGCGGAAATAGCCCGGCTCGCGGTCAAACGCAACGAAAAGCGCAATCGTGCGCAAAGCGCACGCAATCACCGCAAGCACCGCCGTACTGACAAACGAAACAAAAAGCTGATAACGGGAATGTTCCATAATACCTCCCCCGCACCTTGGTGCGGACAGTATTACTATAACCTATAAATATGAACTTTTCGTGAACATCCGAAAGGAAAGCGGTTGAGCCGCAGGCTCAGCCGCCGAAAAGTCCGAAAAATGTGCGCGATTCCTTTCCGGGCTCAGCCGTGGAACAGCTTTTTGGTCTGATAGCGCGGTTCGCAGGTCATCTGCACGCCCAGCTTTTTGAGAACGCTCTCGTCCACCTGGGCGAGAATCACGGTGGAATGTGCCTCACAATGGCGCAATTTGCCCACCTCATTCAGCGCGCGGCGCGCCACGTCGCTGGTTACGGCGCAGATGGAAAGCGCAATCAGCACCTCATCCAGGTGCAGGCGCGGGTTATGATTGCCGAGCGTTTCCACCTTGAGTGCCGACACGGGGGAAAGAATTTCGGGGGAAATCAGATCCTGTGCCTTGTCAATCCCCGCCAGTGCCTTGAGCGCATTGAGCACCGCGGCGGAAACAGCACCGAGCAACGTGGAGGTCTTGCCGGTTACCACGCGCCCGTCCGAAAGCTCGATTGCCACAGCGGGGCCGTCGGTTTCCTCCGCGCGCGCCACCGCCTTTGCCACCACGGGGCGGGCGTTGCAATTGATTCCGGCGGACTGCATCAGCAGTCTGATTTTCTCCGCCTCACTGCCGTCGTTTTCCCCTTTCCGGGCGGCACAGAGTGCCTTGTAATAACGGCGCACGATTTCATCGTTTGCCGCTTCTCTCACCGCCGCATCGTCCACGATACAAAAGCCCGCCATATTCACCCCCATATCGGTGGGGGATTTGTACGGGCAGGAGCCGTAAATCGACTCAAACATCGCGCGCACCACGGGGAAAATTTCCACGTCGCGGTTGTAGTTGACTGCGGTTTTGCCGTACGCCTCCAGGTGGAAGGGGTCAATCATATTCACGTCGCAAAGGTCGGCGGTTGCCGCCTCGTAGGCGATATTGACGGGGTGCTTGAGCGGGATGCTCCAGATCGGGAAGGTTTCAAATTTGGCATAGCCCGAGCGGATGCCCCGCTTGTTGTCGTGATACAGCTGGGAAAGGCAGGTTGCCATTTTCCCGGAGCCGGGCCCCGGAGCCGTGACCACCACAAGCGAGCGCGTGGTTTCGATGTATTCGTTTTTGCCGTAGCCCTCGTCGCTCACGATTTTTGCCACGTCCATCGGGTACCCCTCAATCGGATAGTGGCGGTACACACGGATACCGAGCGATTCCAGGTGCTTCTGAAACGCAATGGCGGCACTCTGCCCCGTGAAACGGGTCAGCACCACACTGCCCACGTACAGCCCGAACCCGCGGAAGGCGTCCACCAGTCGCAGGACGTCCTGGTCGTAGGTAATGCCAAGATCGCCCCGCACCTTGTTTTTTTCAATATCCGCGGCGTTGATGGCAATCACCACCTCCGCCTCTGCCGCCAGCTGAACCAGCATCCGGATTTTGCTGTCCGGGGCAAAGCCGGGCAGCACGCGCGCAGCGTGAAAATCGTCAAACAGCTTACCGCCGAATTCCAAGTACAGCTTGCCGCCGAATTTCGCAATGCGTTCCTTGATATGCTCGGACTGGGTGCGGATATATTTCTCATTGTCAAAGCCGATCTTAAACATAATTCCTCCGTGAAGTGCAATTTTCATACAAGTGTTAGTATACCATATTCACCCCCTTCCCGACAAGATGTTTTTCGGATTTTCGACAATTTGCCCGCGTATTTGTGGAACCTTGACAAAAAAACGACACGCGGCGCGGCGGATTTTTCAAATCGGGAAATCGGGAAAACCGCTTGACAAAGCCCGACCTGTCGTTTATAATACGGTGGGAGTGTCCCCCCCGCCGGTCAGGGGGCAGGTTGATTCCGATAACCCCGGCGGCGTGTTCCGCCCGTGAATCGCCCCCGCGCAATGCGGGGCAGAAAGAGGCTTTTCTTGATCCGATCCGCGAAAAGCACCCGCGCCGTTGCGGATATGACGCACGGACCGTTGCTTGGAAAAATTATTCTGTTTGTTCTTCCGCTGATGCTGACAAATCTGTTGCAGGTTTTGTACAATGCGGCGGATATGATGGTGGTCAGCCTTTCCCACGAGGCAAATTCCGTGGGTGCCATCAGCACCACCGGCGCGTTTATCAATCTGGTGCTGAATGTTTTCATCGGCTTTTCGGTCGGTGCCAACGTGGTGGTGGCACGCTGTATCGGTGCAAAGGATCACGACCAGGTAGAACGCGCGGTACATACCTCACTGCTGATGAGCGTGATTTTCGGCGTAATCGGCAGTGGCATCGGCATTGCCGTTTCCCGCCCTGTACTCGGCGCAATGGGCGTGGCGGAAAACCTGCTGGATCTTGCGCTGACTTATACCCTGATTTATTTTATCGGCGTGCCGTTTCTCTCCGTCACCAACTACTGTATTGCCATTCTCCGCGCCAAGGGTGACACCCGCACGCCGCTGATCGTGCTGACTGCCACCGGGCTTCTCAATGTGGGGCTGAACTTCTTCTTCGTGTTGGTGTGCCGGATGTCGGTGGACGGCGTGGCAATTGCCACTTCCATCTCCAACGCCGTTTCGGCGGTGATTCTTCTGATCGTTCTCTCGCACGACAAAACCGCGTGCCGCTTTTCGGTGCGGCGATTGCGGATTGACCCCCGCGCGTTCCGTCAGATTGTCAGCATCGGAATCCCGGCAGGCATTCAGGGCGCGCTGTTCTCTCTTTCCAATATGCTGATTACCTCATCGATTCTGAAGGTGGACGCGGCATCCTGCCCGCCCGATGCGGCATACCGCCCGGTGGTGGGCGGCAACGGGGCGGCGGCAAACCTGGAGGGCTTTGTATATACCGCCACCAACTCGGTTTATCAGGCGGCAATCACCTTTACCGGGCAGAATGTGGGCGCGGCGGAATATAAGCGGATCTTTCGCGTGATGTCCTGCTGTTACGGCGTCACCTTCTGCATCGCCGTCACCGTGGGCGGGATTCTTCTGCTCCTGCGCCAGCCCCTGCTTGCCCTTTACGGCGTGGCTCCGGGTGCGGAGGGCTCGCTGGAAGCCATCGAATACAACGCCGCCGTCACCCGTATGATGATTACCTTTATCCCCTACTTTACACTTGCCTTTATGGAGGTCGGCTCCGGGGTTCTACGCGGTCTCGGGCGTTCCACCACCTCCACGGTGGTGTCGCTGGTCGGCTCCTGCCTGTTGCGTGTCGTGTGGATATACACGGTGTTCCGCGCACTCGGCACACTGGAATCCATCTACGTTTCCTATCCGATCTCGTGGGCGTTGACCGCTCTGGTGCATTTCACCTGCTGTATGGTCGTCATCCGCCGCCTGATGCGGGCAAAACAACCGGCAATGTAAAAAAACCGGGCTGTTGCCAAGCAACAGCCCGGTTTTTTTCGGCAATGCCGGACGAGCCGGCGGCTTTTCACAGCCCGAGCAAGGCTCCGAGCGGCGTGAGGTCAAACAGCACCCCCACCCCGGTGCCGATGAGCACCAATGCCAACAGGAGAAACACGGTTTGCCGCCGCGGGCGGTTGGTGCGCACCAGCACCAAAAGCCCTGCTCCTGCACCCGGCAGAAGCCCCGCCAGCATCACGCCGGCAGGCACCACGCCCGCCGCGTAGAACGAAGCCAGTGCCACCGATGCGGCACAGTTCGGAATCAGACCGATCAACGCCCCGAGCAGCTCTCGCAGGATCGGAAGCCCGCCCACCAGAACGGCAATCCGTTCCTGCCCCACAAGGGTCAGCACCGTGCCGAGTGCCAGATTCACCGCAAGCACGAAAAGCACGATGTGCAGAGTGTGATGCAGGGCGGAGCGGAAAATGCCCTTTTCGCAATGGCAATGCTCCTCCTCGCAGATGTCGGTCATATGCGGGGCTTCTTTGGTGCGAAACAGCAGATCCGCCACAAAGCCCGCCACCACTGCCACCGTAAATTTGATCCCGAGCAGTAAAAACACCCGATGAAGCGGCACCGCACTGCCAAGCAATACCGGAATCATTTCATCCGAGGTGGCAAGAAAAACGGCAATCAGGGTGCCTACCGTCACCACACGTGCCGAATACAGCCCCGCCGCCACTGCGGAAAACCCGCATTGCGGCAACAGCCCCAGCGCGGCACCCGCAAGAGGACCGACCCGCCCCGCCCTGCCGACGGCGGTTTTGAGCCGATCGCCCGCGCGGTGCTCCAAAAATTCCATAAACAGATAGGTCAGAAACAGAAACGGCAACAGCTTTGCGGTGTCAAGCAGTGCGTCCGAAATAATTTCCCACGCGGTGGCGAAAAAGTTTCCGCCACCCGCGCTGATGTGTAAAGCAGTGTTCAAGTTGAATGATACCCTTTCTTTTCCCGTGTGAATCCTTCAGAAGCGATTCCCGGCGTTTCTTCCGCGGGATTCCCACATTCATATTTTAGCTTTTATTTCCTAATCCGCGCTATGCTCACTCTTTTGCGGTTCCCGGCGTTTCTTCCGCCGGTTCCGGGTTCTCTCTTTCTGCCGTTGCCGTTTTTTTACGGCACTCCGCCCTGCCGCAGGCGGCACACACGCCGTAAAACACGGTTTTTCCGCTGTCCACCGTAAACCCGTGTTCTCCGGCAAGCATCCCGGCAATTTCCGCGCCGCAACCGCAGGTCAGGTGCGTCACCCGCCCGCAGACCGTGCATTGCAAATGAAAATGCGTGCGGCAGGCCTCGCCGCCCTCGCCCACGAACTGATAAACCGCCCCGCCGTCCGCATCCTTGGTGCGCCGCAAAACGCCCTCCTCGCACAGCACGGTAATCAGCCGATACACCGAGCTGTTTCCGGGTGCGTGACCCGTTGCGGCAAGCCCCTCGCAGATTTCCTTTGCGCTTTGCGGGCGCGCCGCGGCGTGCGCGGCAAGATATGCCGTCAGCTGTGTCCTGCCCGCCGTCTGATAGTGCTTCATCAAATCCCTCACTTACAATTTGAGAATCATTCTCATATTGTAGCACGCCGCCGGAAGTTTGTCAAGCCCTCTCCCGCATTTTTCGACGAAATGCCCGGCAGGCACATCCGGCAAGGCACCCGAAAAGAGTCATTTCTCCCGAAAAGCCGCGCAGGAAACGGCTGTCGGACTTTGCCCCGCAAACCCGCGCCCGGCGGCGGCTACCGAAATTTTCTCGCAAAAAAAAACACGGCGGGAGCCGTAAGGCTCCCGCCGTGTTTTTTCATCGTTATTCTTTCTCTTTTTCCGAGGAAGGAATCAAAGTCTCCTTCTCCTTATCCTCCACGTCCTTCACGCTGATGGCGTGCTTGTGCGCAATCGGTTGCCAATCCACGCGCGAGAACAGTGCCACTGCCGAAATCGGCACATAGGTCAGCATAAAGATGGGAAAGGTGAAAAACAGTAACACCGCTTTGAACTTGTTGCAATGAATCTTTTTCCACTCCGTAACCAGCGTAAAGAAGCCCAGCACAAAGAAGATGCCGTAGCCGTACGCCAAGGACACGCCGATGTCTTTGAGAATCGAAACCGAACACTCGCCCTCCACAAACAGGTTGATGATAAACAGGGAAATCATCACACTGAGCTGAACAATCGACAGCACAAAGGCGGGCATAATGTTCATCGTCATATCAAAGCAGGACCAATGCAGTTTCAGGCTCCCCGTCAGCAGTTTTTTTCCGTAATTGCGGAACACCTGGAAATAACCCTTTGCCCAGCGTTTTCTCTGCTTCCACGACTGGCGGAAGGTTTCGGGCTGTTCGTCAAACAGCTCCGCCCAGTGGCAGTATCCGATTTTCTCGCGATGAATGGCGCAGTCGGCGGTAAACTCGATGTCCTCGGTCAGCAGAAAGTGCTTCCAGCCCCCGTTGCGCTCGATGATGGAGGATTCCACCAAAAAGCCCGTTCCCGAGATGGCGGCGTTGGTGCGGAGAATAGAGCGCGGGTTGTTCAGATGCCGGGACTCCCGCATAAACCACAGCGCATAGCCCGCGCTGACCCAGTTGGCACCGTAATTTTTGGAATTGCGGTAGGAGGTCAGCACCGGGTAACCGGCACAGTGCGCCTTGTCCATCTCCTCCACGTAATTGGGGCGGATCAGATTGTCCGCGTCCAGTACGATGTACGCTTCAAACGCGCGCAGCCCGTAATCGTCCCTGATATGCTCAAACAGGTATTCCAGCGCATAACCCTTGCCCACAAACTCCTTGTTCTGCCTCTCGTAGACCACGGCACCGGCTTCCCTTGCCACGTCTGCCGTGCGGTCGGTGCAGTTGTCCGCCACCACGAACACGGTCAGCTTATCCTTGGGATAGGTCTGCTCCGACACGGTTTTAAGCAGTGCCGGCAACACGTTTTCTTCGTTTCGTGCGGCAATCACTACCGCGTAATGCTTGGACTGATCGGTTTTTTTGTAACGCAGAGGTCGGTGAATCAGAGCCACAAAAATGTAGAAGAACTGATAGAAATACAGCACGGTAAACAGCGTGCCGATTACGGCACTGCAATAAGCACCAACTGCTTCCACAGGTCCCAGCCCTGCGGCTATGGAGTGAACATACTCAAACATAATTACCTCATTCCGGCGCATTTGCACCGTCTGTGTCCTTGATTTTTCCGCTGTCTTTTTTGCGTTTTGCCAAAAGCATCACCGCCCCATAGACGGCGTAATAAGGGACAAATGCCTGCAGGAGCCACATTGCCACCGGGAAAGCCTTTCCCGCCAACACATACAGCAAATGTACAGGAGTACCCGGGAAATCCCGGGACATAAACATCAGGTTGGCACCCTCGGTGCCGGTAACCGCGCTGTAAATGCAGTTGAAAGCAAGTGCCGCCACGCACATCGCGCTCACCAGCCCCGCGCAGTAAATCACGTCGCGGGAGCTAAGGCGCACCACACCGCGAAGGAGCAGTAGCAGCCCCAGAAACACCATCAGTCCGTGCAGGAGAAAGCTGTGCAGGGAGATGAAGTGAAGCATCGGGTACCGCGGCAGTGAGGTGTTGGGGCAGCAAAGGAAGCAGGCACCGCCAATCAGCCCCCCGGTAGCAAGGAAAACGTCGCCCACGCGCCGCACCCAGCCCTTGCCGACGGAGGAGAAAAGCCCCGCGTACAGCACGAGAGAACAATAATAAAGCGGAACGAAATCGTTTGGGTTGCGGGAGCCGGTCCGGAACAGCACAAACAGAATCTTCACAAGCTCCAATACCCACAAAAGCGCGGTGGAAATCCGTACGATGCGGCGTACCGTGCGGGCATCCGCATTCCGTGCGGCATACAGCCCGCCCGCAACGAGCAACGCGGTCACCAAAAGCAGCACCGCGTGTCCCCGGGTAAAAAGCCCGCAGGGGGGGTACTCAAAAGGGAGTGAAAAAAACATATCAGCTCACACTGTCCGTGTCACGGGGCGGAAAACCGATGCGCTCCTGCTCAATCACCAGCGGACGCCGGATGATTTTGGAGCGCAGGGTCAGTACGTACTCGCCGAGAATCCCGATTGCCATCAGGTTCAGCGAGGTGCAGAACACAATCAGCGGAA
Source organism: uncultured Eubacteriales bacterium (assembly GCA_934481325.1). Lineage (GTDB taxonomy): Bacteria > Bacillota > Clostridia > Oscillospirales > CAG-272 > Firm-07. Next base: position 8,086 of record CAKSPL010000013.1, read on the forward strand.
TCAGCCACACCCCGTGGAGGTTGTATTCCAACAGGTGAAGCACCAGGCACGCAATCGCGCCGAGGAACGATGCCGCGGCGAAAAACGCCCCGAAGAAGGTGAAAAAGCGAATCGGCGTTTTGGTGTAGATGGTAAAGCTCTGCATCGCCGCGTCATAGAGCGTGTTGAAATTGTTGTGGGTTTTTCCTGCCCGCCGCTTTGCCTGCGTGTACTTTACCGTGGCGATATGGAAGCCCAGCTCCGCAATCACCCCGCGCAAAAACGGCGTGGGGTCATCCAGATTCCGCAACACGTCCACAAAGGTGTGATCGTAAAGCCCGAAGCCGGTAAAATGCTCAATCTGCCGCACAGAGGACATTTTGCAGATCATTTTATAGTAGCAGGTGCGGAGAAACCGCACAAATTTGTTTTCCTCGCTCTTGTTTTTGACCGCGCAAACGACCTTGTACCCCTCCTCCCACTTTTTCACCAGCCGGGGAATTACCTCAATCGGGTCCTGAAAGTCGGCACAAAGGGTTACGGTGCAGTCCCCGTCGGTCTGACAGATGCCATAGTAGGGAGAATTGAACTGCCCGAAATTGCGGGCGTTGAAAATTACGCGCACGCAAGGGTTTTCCGCCGCAAGTCCGCGCAACAGCTCTCTTGTGCGGTCGGTGGAGCAGTTGTCGATGAACAGAATATTGTAGTCGTACTCCGGGAGAGATTTTTCAAACTCGGCAATAATTGCCGCCGTGAGAGGCACTACGTTTTCTTCTTCGTTGTAGGTAGGTACCATCACACTGATTTTTTTGCGTATTTCGCTCATATGTAAAATCACCCGATTTCAAGAATTTTCCGGATGCCCTCGGCAAACGGAATTTCGGGAACAAAGCCCGTATCGGCGGTCAGTTCTCCGATGTCCGCCACCAAAAACATCGGCTGGTGGGGATAATAAGGCTTCGCCCCGAAGTGAAGCACACCCGCAGGTGCCACCGTATCCCGGAGAATCTCCGCATATTCCCGCAAGGGTCTGCCTTGCCCACTGCCAAGCGGGTAAACCTTACCGTCCTTGCCGGAATCCGCCACCGCCGCCAGGGCTTTTGCCGCATCGGTCACGTAGAGATAATCCCAAATCTGCCCGCACGGGGTCAATTCCGGCACCTCCCCCGCACGAAGCGTGCGGATGAGGTAAGAGATGAGAGTCCCCTCCGCATCCCCCTTGCCGAAAACCGAAAGAATCCGTACCCACGAGTGGCGGATGCCAAGTGCCTTTGCCGCAAGGTAAGAGAGCTTACCCGCCGCATATTTGGCAATCCCGTAGCCGCTCTGCGGGTCGGTGGGGGAATCCCCCCGCAAGGGTGCCGAGGCAATGCCGTATTCCGCCTGCGAGCCCGCGCCCGTAAACGCGGTACAGCCAAAGCGGGAGGCAAGACCCACGGCATCTATGGTGGTACGGATGTTTTTTTCCTGCACCGCCGCGTCGTCCCTGCCGCCCACGCCGGTTTTTTCCCACGCGAGATGAAGAAACGCATCCGCCCGCAGGGCGGGAATATAATCGGCATATGCCGAAAGTGCCAGCGGAATCACCGTCAGCAGCTCGGATTCCGGCAGCCCCGCCGCACGGCGGCTGCCGGGGTTGACCAGTGCAATCACCCGATCCCCCCGTGAGAGGAGAAATTCACACAGTGCCCGCCCGATCATTCCGGTAGCACCGCTGATGACATAGGTTTTCATAGGTTTCCTTTCCCGCCCGGCAGGCGGTGAAAATTTTCAGGCAACCGCTTCCCTCTCGCCGAGCCGCGCCCAGCGGAAGCCAAGGAAAATCGCCGTCAGGAAGCGAACAAGGCTTGCAATCACCATTGCCGTGGCAAAGCCCCACACGCCGAAGAAAATCGTGGCGGGAATCCCAAGCCCCAGGAAGAGAACGCCGAACACGGTGTTGATGATGACCTGATAGGATTTTTTGGCAAAGCGAATCAGCACCACCGTCACCGTTCCGGTGACAAAAAACAGCACCTGCCCGAAGCTGCCGATCAGCAAAAACGGACGCACCTGTGCCAGACTCTGCGGATACAGAATGTAAAGTGCCAGCAATCCGCCGAGTGCGCACACTCCGGTAAACAGCACGAACGCGCCGAGACAGCAAAGCGTGATAATCCGCATCATTTTGCGGGTCAGTCTGCCGTCATAGCGGGCAAGATAGCCGATCAGCACGCCGTTGAGGGGCGTGACCACCAGCGACGCCGTTTTGCCCACCAGCGTGGCAAGATAATACACCGTTACGGCACTCGCGTCCACAAACCATTTGAGAATCAGCCGGTCAGCGTTGAAAATGAGATTGGAAATCCCCTCCGACACCGTCAGAATGAGGATTCCCCGCAATACCCGCCAAAAAGCGGGCGAGGGGCGAAATGCCCCCTTGCGGAACTCCCGGTTGCAGAGAAACGCAAACACCACGCCAAGCACCTCACCGGGCAGTAGCGTCAGCGGCCAGACGTGCGTGAAATGAAACAGCACCGCACCGACCCCGTAGCCTACGGCAACGACAAGGTAATAGAGAAAATATCTGCGGTAGTTGAGCGTGATTTTGAAAATGACGTCCGCATAATAGCGGAAAGCCATTGATACAAACAAAAGATAGTAAGTAATCTTTGTCGGTGTGTCCACCTCTACCCCGCCGAAACGGCAGACCAGGTAGCATAACGGTGCGCCGAGCAGAGACACGGCAAACAGAAACAGATTGTAGCTCCCGTTGTCGCGGATGCGCTCCTCCTTGGGTGCAGTCATCCGCGCCAGATTTGCCGCACACCCCACCGAAACGGTAATGATATTGATATAGGCAATCAGGTACTGCACGTTGCCGTAGCCGTCTTCCCCGAGGACGCGGCTGATTTGCGGAAACAGAAGCACCTGCGCCACCGCATTCATCAGCACCAGCCCGAGGATGCTCCAAACCGAATCCCCCAGCTGAGCGCGGTATTTTTTGAGTAATTTCAGCATAAACGGCTCTCAGGACTCCTCACCGACCGCCGCGTTGCCGCGCCCGTTCCGCATTTTGCGGATGAAAAGCACCACCGCCTCCGCCACCAGAAGCACCGAGAGAAATCCCGTGGCAAGATACGCCGTGATGGTAACCGTGGAGTTTTTGCCGATATTCGGAATCGGCACAAACGGCAAAATCAGGAATGCCACGCACACCGGATCCCAGCGTGAGGTCGGTTTTTTCTCATAAGTCAGCAGCAACAGCGGAATCAGCAAAAATACCACGCTGTAAGGAGAGGTCAGAGAGGGCACTGTCAGAATCAGCGCGGCACCCGTGAGAAAGTATTTCCAACGCCGCTCTCCGCAAAAAAGGAAGGGAGAAGCGAGAAACGCAATCGCCGTGACCCCGCACCAGATGTGAAACACCGCCGAAAGCAGCTTCGGAGAAACCCCGAGCAACCACGCCGTGTAGGTGGTAAAGTTGGAGGTGTGCGTTACACTGCCCACGTTGGAAAAACGCAAAACGTTCTGTACCATCCGCCAAAGGCAAACGGGGCCGCCGAAGAAAAAGGAAGGAATCAGCAAAAGCAATACGCCGTAGCCGACGCACCGCCCTGCCTCCCGATACCGCTTGTCGGCAATCAGCACCCAGCCGAAAAGGGCGGGATACAGCTTCAACCCGAACGCCGCCGCAAGGCAAATCAGCCCCAGCTCCCGCAAAACGCGGTTTTCGCTCTCGTAGGTCACGGCAAAGGCAAGCGTCAGGATGGCGGAAAGCAGAATACTGTTTCCCCGCTCCACGGCATAAATCACGGGAATGCTGAACACCGCCGCCAGCGGAAACAGAATCACCCGCCGCCCGTGGTCACGCGTGTTTTCCCGCAACAGAATGTACAATGCCATCAGCAATGCCACGGAATACAGGAAAATCATCAGATATGCCGCCGGGACGTTACGCCACTGTTGGCGATCCTCAAACGGCGTGTTATTGTAGGACTCCGGCAGGAACCCGGAGAAAATCAGAAACAGCAGATTGGCAAGCGGCGGGTAAATCACACTGCGGTCGGTATAGACTCCGGCGTGCTGTGCCGCGTCACGCACCGAATTGAAAAAGTCCATAAAAAGGTCGTCCCCGCTGTGGAAAAACAAATCCGCAAAGCTCTTGTCCGGCTGTCGGAAATAGTAAAGCGCACAGCAGGAAATCCCAAGAAATACGCAAATCACAAACGCCTTGCAAGGCGTGAGTGTGCGTATGAACCGGCGCACGGCACTCTCGCGCCCCGCGCCGGTTTCAAGCTCCGGTTCCTTCATTCCGCTCCTCCTTTCCACCCGTTGCAGGGGCGGACATTACGCGTTTACCGCCTCTTGGATGGTCTTTGCCATATAATCAATCATTTCGTCGGTCATTCCAGGGTACACACCCACCCAGAAGGTGCGGTTCATAATCTCATCGGTCACGCGCAGGTCCCCCACCACGCGGTATCCGGTGCCGCTCTTTCTCAGCTCGTCAAAGCAGGGGTGCTTGGTCAGGTTTCCGGCAAACAGCATTCTCGTCTGCACGCCGTGACCCTCGATATAGGAAACCACCTTTTCGCGATCCACACCCTCTCTGCAGGTCAGCAGGAATCCGAACCACGAGGGGTTTGCGTTCGGTGCCGCCACCGGGAGAATCAGTTTGTCCGCCACACCCTCCAGTGCCTTGTGCAGCCGTGCAAAATTCTCGCGGCGGCGGGCAACGAAGGAGGGGAATTTTTTCAGCTGGGCGCACCCCACCGCCGCCTGCATATCGGTGGCCTTGAGGTTGTAGCCGAAGTGGGAGTATACGTATTTATGATCATAGCCGAGCGGCAATTCCCCGTACTGACGGTCAAACCGATGCCCGCACAGATTGTCCATCCCGGAGGGGCAGACGCAGTCCCTTCCCCAGTCCCGCATCGAACGGATCACCTTGTGAAGGAGCGCGTTGTTGGTGTAAACCGCACCGCCCTCGCCCATCGTCATATGGTGCGGGGGGTAAAAGCTGCTGGTGCCGATGTCCCCCACCGTGCCGGTGAGGTAGGTCTTGCCGTCTATCGTGTACTCGGAGCCGAGCGCATCGCAGTTGTCCTCAATCAGCCAAAGGTCGTATTTGTTGCAGAAAGCCTTCACGGCGGCAAGGTCAAACGGATTGCCCAGCGTGTGCGCCACCATCACCGCGCGGGTCTTGGGGGAAAGTGCCTGTTCCAGCATCGTGACGTCAATGTTGTACTGCGGAATCGTCACATCCACAAACACCGGCACCGCACCGTATTGCAGGATGGGGGTCACCGTGGTGGGGAAGCCCGCCGCCACCGTGATAATCTCATCTCCGCGGCGCACGCGCCGCTCCCCGAGCAGGGGCGAGGTCAGCGTCATAAACGCAATCAGATTGGCGGAGGAGCCGGAGTTGACCAGACTGCAATACTTCACACCCAGGTACTTTGCAAAATTCTTTTCAAACTCATCCGTGTATCTGCCCGCCGTCAGCCAGAATTCCAGCGCGCTGTCCACCAGATTCGTCATCTCCTCGCTGTCATACACGCGGGAGGCGTAGGAAATGCGCTTGCCCTCACTCCATTTGTTTTTATTATGGTAGGTGTCGCAATATTCCTTTACCAGTTCCAGAATTTCCGCTTTTGCTTCGCTTTCGCTTTTTCCGTTAAAATTCATTTGATTTTCCTCTTTATATATTACGCATTCAGAAACGCGTCAATCTGCCGGTCCATCACCGGGCGCACGTCCTCGCCCGCCGCATAAGCGCGCGTCCACTCCGCCACCTTTTCAATCGCGGTGGCAAGGCTCCAGGTCGGGTGCCAGCCAAAGGTGGTTTTCAGTTTGGAGCAATCCAGCTTCAGAAAATTTGCCTCGTGCGGGCCGTGGTCGCACCGGTTGACCCAGCGAAGCCCCTCCCCCCAGGTGCGCACGAACAAATCCACCAGATTCCCCGTGGAAAAGCAGTCCGCATCGTCAGGGCCGACGTTGTAATAGCCCGCAAATTTCCCGTCCTCATATTGCCGTGCGGCAATCATCAGATAGGCAAACAGCGGCTCCAGCACGTGCTGATAGGGGCGCGTGGAGTAAGGGTTGCGCACCACAATCTCCTCCCCTGCCAGTGCGGCACGCACGCAGTCCGGAATGATGCGGTCCGCGGCAAAATCGCCGCCCCCGATCACGTTGCCCGCCCGCGCGGTGGAAATTGCCACCCGTCCGTCGGCAAAGAAAGAGTTCTTGTAGCTGTGTGTCACCAGCTCCGAGCAGGATTTACTGTTGGAATAAGGATCAAAGCCGTCCAGCGGCTCGTTTTCCCGATAGCCCCATTCCCACTCTTTGTTTTCATAAACCTTGTCGGTGGTTACGTTCAGGAAGGAACGCACGCAATCGGTTTTGCGCACGCATTCGAGAATATGCACCGTCCCCATCACGTTGGTTTCGTAGGTGTACACCGGTGCGCGGTAGCTCTCGCGCACGATCGGCTGTGCCGCCAGATGCAGCACGATTTCCGGCTGTGCCGCCGAAAACGCCGCAAACAGCGCGTCAAAATCGCGGATGTCCCCGATTACCGAGGTCATCCCCTCGCCCACCTGCGCCGTTTCAAACAGCGAGGGGGTCGTCGGCGGCTCGGTGGAAAAGCCTGTCACCACCGCACCGTATTTTTGCAAAATCCGACAAAGCCACGCGCCCTTGAAGCCGGTATGCCCGGTTACGAATACGCGCTTCCCGCGATAGAACGCGGGGTCAAACCCCGGGGCGAGCATCAGTTTTCCCACCGCTTCCACGGTGCTTTTTTGCTTGCCCAAAGGCTCTCCAAACGCTCCTTGTCGCGCATAGTGTCCATACATTGCCAGAACCCGCGATGGCGGAATGCCATCAGCTGTCCCTCTTCTACCAGTTTTTCCAGCGGATCGCGTTCAAATACCGTGTTGTCGCCTTCAATATAATCCAGCACCTTCGGATCCAGAATCATAAAGCCGCCGTTAATCCAGCCCACATCCGCATCGTTTTTCTCGCGGAATGCCATAATCTGATTGCTCTGAATATCCAGCACCCCGAAGCGGGAATCCGGATGCACGGCAGTCAGCGTTGCCAGCTTGCCGTATTTTTTGTGAAATTCCAGCTCCTTGGCAATGTCCACATTGGAAAGCCCGTCCCCGTAAGTCATACAAAACGGCTCGTCGTCCAGATACCGGCCGATGCGCTTGATGCGCCCGCCCGTCATCGTGTTGAGTCCGGTGTCCACCACGGTCACGCGCCAGGGGTCGGATTCGGTGGCGTGTACCGTAATCTTTTCCTTTTTGATAAAATCAAAGGTCACGTCGCTGTGGTTGATGTAATAGTCGGCAAACCATTCCTTGATGACATTCTGTTTGTAGCCTGCGCAGATGATGAACTCATTCAATCCGAAGGAAGAATAATATTTCATCACGTGCCAAAGAACCGGCATTCCGCCAACCTCCACCATCGGTTTCGGGCGAAGATGCGATTCCTCGCTGATTCTGGTTCCAAAGCCTCCGGCAAGAATGACAACTTTCATAGTAATCTCCTAACATTTATATATCTGATTTTTGACGATGTATCTGTTTTGAGAGCAACTGCCGGGCTTCCCGCCCGCCGTCACCGCCCCGTATCGGGGCGCGCGCGGTGCGAAAACCCCGCGGGAATCGGCGGCAAAAACGCCGCAAAGAAAAGACCCGCTCGCGCAGAGTTAAAAGCATTATAGCACAAACACATCCGTCTGTCAATGTTTCTCCCGATTTTCGGGTAATTTTGCTCCGAAAAATAAAATAACCTGTGTCTTTTTGCAAAAACCCCTTGACAAACCGAAAAGGTTATGATAAAATGATTTTTGCGTTTGAAACCGCAAATCGGGGTGTGGCACAGCTTGGTAGTGCGCTTGGTTCGGGACCAAGAGGCCGCAGGTTCGAATCCTGTCACTCCGACCATAAAAACAGAGGGCACCAAAAGGTGCCCTCTGTTTTTATGCCGAAATGCAAGAGCCGACCCGTGGATTCTTTGAACCCGAGCCGGTTCGGAGCAAAGGGCGAACAATGGCGGCTCACTTTCAACGCCGTTTTTACTCGCCCCCGAAATCAAACGGCTTTGCCGTTTCGGGATTCCTGTACTCGTGCTTTTCGTAGTACCCGATCAGTGTCCCGTCCGTATCACGCAGGGCAACCGTGTAGACGTCGCGGTTGTCTTTTTCGTTGTGAAATTCGTAGATAATGTTGTGCTCCGGGCTTTCGCGGAACCAGGCAACCGTCCTTTGAATCAGCTCCTGCGAGTGCAGGTTATGGCAGGCAAGCAGGCTCCGCCCGATGAGTTGTTCACCTCCGCGTTTGGCATAATTGCGGATGGCGGCGGGGTTCATATAAATAATCGTGTGGTCAAGGTCGCACAGCACAACGGGCGCGCGGTCCTGGTCGATCACACTTTTGAAAAATACCGACAGCTCCATTTTTTCTCCTTATCCGTTAACCCGAAACATCATCGGGAGGGCGTGTTCCGTGCCGCCTTTGGCTTTATCATTGTTTTCTCCTCCGCGGGAAAGCGGACCGTTCTCACTCCGCCACCGGCAGGACAAATCTGGAGCAGTATCTCCAGGCTTCGATTTCACGGCCGGTGTACGGGGCAACGATGCCGAGAACACGCGGTGCGCCTGCGGGCGTCAGCCCCCGCGCCTTCACTTCCCTGCCCAGCGTCAGCCACGCCTCGTTCGTGCCGGAATAATCCCCGTAGTACAGCACCGATAACGCACGGCATTCCGGCAACACCACCGCATCCGCAGGTGCTTTTTCCGGTCGCACGGGAACACAGACCGCATAAGGATACGGCTCGTTGCCGATATAGCCCTCCAGATAGTCCTGCCGTTCCGAAATCGTGAACAGGGGTTCCTCCGAGAGAACACAGCCACAGCGGATACATTCCTTGTAAAAATCATACATATCGGCGTACTTATCCTCCACCGTGCGCCCCATACACCGCCGCATCCGGCAGGTTACGGCGGGCAGGCGCATCATCTGCACGGAAACGCCCGAATCCTCTGCCGCCCGCAACCGCAATTCCTCTACACTGCGTTGGAGATCCTGTAAGCGGCTTTCCAACGCCGCCAGCAGTGCCGAGGTTTCGCCGCCATACGCAAAATAGTCCGCAATCTGCTCGGTACAAAGCCCCATACTTTTGAATTTTTCGATTTGCAGTATGCGCGCCACATCGTGGTTATCGTAATACCGCCGCCCGCTCTCCTCCGAAATATAGGAAGGCTTAATCAGTCCTTTTTCCTCCATCCGCATCAAGGTACTGCGGGAAAGACCGCAGGCGTGCGCCGCCTCGGTGATTTGAAAATACTTTTTTTCCTCTTTTTTCATATTTTTTGCCAAAACCCCTTGCTTCGTTCATAGATGAACGATGTATAATGTTATTATAAACCGAAATTTCTTTGATGTCAAGTCCTGGAAACGGACATAAAATATGGAGAAAACCGAAAAAGGAGTGAGTGAACAATGAAAGCTTGGAAAAGACTTTGCGTGGCAGTGTTGCTTCTGGGTTTGTTGCTGTGTGTGATGAGCATCACCGTAGCGGCAGACAACACGCACACGCACCCGGTCTGCGGGGCAACGCATACCGACATCGGCGACCATACGGGCAGTTGTGCCGCCGTGGTATGGACCGCGTGGGACGGAACTTCTGACATCAACTACGGCGAAAGCAATACCGCCTATGTCTATCTGTCAGACAACGCAACGCGAAGCGGCACGCTCACCGTCACAGGCGGCAATACCCTCTACCTTTGCCTGAACGGAAAAACGCTGACCGGCGGTATCACGGTAAAGGGCGACGCCACGCTGAACATCTGCGATTGCCAGGGCAGTGGCGAGATTACGAGAACATCCAACAACACCCTTTATGTGCAAACGATAAATAACTCCAATGTTCACACCACCCTGAATCTGTACAGCGGAAAGATCAGCAACGATAATGATGCCACAATCAAGTTGTACAATAACAACAAGGACAACGCTGAGACAGTGGCAGTGTTCCATATGTATGGCGGCGAGGTGTGCAATGGAGCATCCGGCAAAACCGCCGTCTGTGCCAGCTATGCGGGAGTAGGCGCAGGATACTACGAACTCAATATGTACGGCGGAAGTATTACCTGCAAAAAAGGGTACGGATTTCATGACGGTTTTGGGAGTAGCAAAAACGTCACGATGCGGATTGCCGGCGGAACAATCACGAGCGGCTATGATGGGATTGATCTCTGTTCCGGCAACACGCTGATCCTGTCCGGAAACCCGCAGTTTATAGACGGAAAATATAGCAACAGCTACAAGGGGATTGATATTCCCTCCGATGTGACTTTGACGGTTGCGGACGATTTTGCCCCGCCGGCGGGAACAACCGTTTCGGTGAGAAAACCCATTGACAAAGCAGTGGGCACTGCTGTCATTGCCACGTCTGCAAGCGGCAAATCCCTGTCTGCCAAGGCGCAGTACTTCACCTCTGCGGTGGAGGGGTACTTTGCGGAGTGCAACGCGGACGGCAACCTCTGCCTGACCCAATGTGCCATCACGGGGCAACCTACGAAAGGCAACCGTTACACCGTCAGCGCAAACGGCACCCCCAATTATC
>CAKSPL010000014.1 GCA_934481325.1 uncultured Eubacteriales bacterium
GGTCAAGGGGGTGCCTTTTTTCAAAAGGCACCCCCTTGCGCATCCCCTGCGTGTTAGCCGCGGGGCTTGCCGCCGCGGCAGATTGCCGCGGCGGCAAGGCCGAACACCAGCGCGGCGGCGGTGCCGCCTGCGGCGGCACTAAGCCCGCCGGTGAGTGCGCCGAGCAAGCCTTTTGCGTCCACCGCCTGCCGCACGCCCTTTGCGATGAGATAGCCGAACCCGGTCAGCGGGGTGGTAGCCCCCGCGCCCGCAAATTCGGCAAGCGGGCGATAGACCCCCACTGCACCAAGCACCACGCCTGCCACCACGTAGCACACGAGAATCCGGGCGGGGGTCAGACTCGTTTTGTCAATCAGCACCTGCGCAATCACGCAGAATGCCCCGCCGACCAAAAACGCCCACAACAGCTTCAACACAATTCCCATTCCGCTTCCTCCTTTGCCGCAAGGCACACCAGGTGTGCCACGGCGGGGATATATTCCCCCTGAAAAATTGCCTGCGGACTCATCATCGCGCCCGTGCCGAGAAACAACACCCGCCGCAGTTCCCCGGAGGCGAGCTTCGGCAGGAGATAGGAGGCAACCACCGCCGCCGAACACCCGCATCCGGAACCGCCCGCGTGGGTATCCTGCGTCTCTCTTGTGTAGATCATCATTCCGCAGTCATTGTACACCTCGCGGATGTCCACCCCCTCGGTGCGCATCAGCTCGCACAGGATGCTCCCGCCCTCAAAGCCGAGGTCGCCCGTCACAATCAGGTCAAAATCCGAGGGGCGTTTCCCGCTTTCCGCAAAAAACCGCACCAGCGTATCGACCGCCGCAGGAGCCATCGCCGCGCCCATATTGTTGACGTCCCGGATGCCCTTTTCCACCACGCGCCCGGGCATTACGCCTTTGATGAGTACCGACGCTTCCGCCGCGCCGCCAACGAGAAACGCTCCCGCCCCCGTTACCGTCCATTGCGCGGTCGGGGTGCGCTGACCGCCGTATTCCAGCGGCATCCGATACTGCCGCTCCGCCGTGCAATTGTGCGAGGATGCCACGTTTGCCACCCGCGCAAACACCCCGGACGACACCAGCAGTGCGCCAAGCAGCATCCCTTCCGCCGCCGTGGAGCAGGCACCGTACAGCCCGAAATACGGCACGGAAAAATCCTTTAAGCCGTATGCCGCGCCCACACATTGGTTCAGCAGATCGCCCGCAAACACGGCATCCAGCTCCTCCTCTGTCATTTTTGCCTTTGCCAACGCGGTGTTCAGTGCCAGGCGTTGCATTTCGGATTCCGCCTTCTCCCAGGTTTTCTGCCCGAAGCGGTCATCCGCGCTGTGCAGATCAAACACCGCGCCCAGCGGTCCCTCTTTTTCCAGCTTTCCCACCACGGAAGCCGCGGTGATGATTCCGCAATCGGTTTTTCTTACTGTCATTGCGCTCTCCCTTTCCTTTTTTCTCCTATTGTGCCTTTTTTGGGCAGCGTTTATTCAAAAAAAGAAAAATCCACCCGCCCGGGTGGATTTTTCGATGGAAAAGAACTCAAAAACGCCCGTCCGCACAGCGGATTACACAAGCCTTCGGCAATCCGTTCCACGCGTTCCCGTTATTTGCCTCCAACCATTGCGCTCTGGTTCCTCCGTAAACGATATAGGAAATATTACTGTAAGCAAAAGCTCCCTTTTCGATGACCCGCACACTGCCCGGAATGGTGATTTCATCAAGCGAGGTGCCGTTAAAGGCATCCTTTCCGATTTCCACAAGACCCTCGGGCAATACAATGTCCGCCAATGCCTTACACCACGAAAACGCACTTTTCCCGATGCGGTGAAGCCCCGCCGGGAGGCGAACCTCGGCAAGGTTTTTGCAGAAAATAAAGGTATTGCTGTTCACATCCTCCAGTCCGTCGGGCAGGTACACGCTCCGCAAGCCTTTGCAGGTGTTGAAGGCATCGCGGGCAAGCGAGCGAAGCCCCGCAGGCAAGCGCACCGTTTCCAGCTTTTTGCAGCTGTTGAACGCATATTCCCCGATGACGGTCACACTGTCCGGAAGGTACAGCTCCCGGATGCTCTTCTGCCCGGAAAAAGCCCGGTTGTCCAGGCGGTAAATCTCCGGGGTAACCGCCACCCGCTCCGCATCGCCCTTATAGCGTTTCAACAGATGCCCCTCTATCTTTGCACCGGCAAGAAAATTCCGTTCGCCCTCGGCAATCCAGGCGGGGGTGGGGTCGGGCGCGGGGGTCGGCTCCGGCTCGGGTGCCGATTTCAGTATAAATGCAAATTCCGACTCGGGTTCCGGTTCCGGCGTCGGCTCCGGCGCAGATGCTGATTCCGGCTCAAATGACAATTCCGGTGCGGGTTCCGGTTCCGGCGTCGGTTCCGGCGTCGGTTCCGGCGCGGGCGCGGGGGCGGATTCGGCTTTTGGTTCCTCCGGCTCCTCCGGCGGGGTTACCCCGGTATAGGCAATGACAGAGTGCAACAGGCTCCGGATTTCGGGCGCGCTGTCGTCAATTACGGCGGTGCGGATAATCTGCCGGTTGGAAAGATAAAATTCAAACGAATCGTTCAGAATCACATCCTCCAACTGAACCGCAATCACGGTTTTTCTATAATTGATTCCGCGCTCAATCTCCTTATCCACCCATTCCGAGGACTGCGAAGCCTCGGTAAGCAACAGCACGATGCAGGCGCAGTCCTTGAGTGCGGCGGTAATCACCGCGGCGTATTTATTGCCTGCCGGAATATCGTACGGTGCCATCCAGATGCCGACGCCGTGCTTTTGAAAAAGCCGGCGCAACGCCGCCGCTTTTTCCCCGTCCTGTGTGCTGTAGCTGATAAATGCATATCCCATCGGCTGTTCCTCCCATTGCATAAAAAATCAGGTTTGGTTTATGCTAATAACGCGTTATTTTTCCCCGTTCTCCGGGTTTTCCCGCTCCGCCATACGGTCCAATGCCAGCCGATACCCGCCGGAGCCGTACAAAAGGCACCGGCTCACCCGGCTGATGGTGGCGGTGGACATTCCGGTTTCCTTGGCAATGGTAGCGTAACTTTGCTTCTCGTCCAGCATTTTTGCCACCTCCAGGCGTTGGGCAATGTCCAGCATTTCCTTTACGGTCAGCGCGTCCTCAAAAAAGCGGTAGCACTCATCCCTGGTGCGGAGCGAAAGGATGGTATCAAACAGGCGGTCGGTCATCGGGTTTCGGTAGTTCATAGGGCACCTCCGTGCGGCGTTGGCGAAAATAGCCTGACAGACTATTGTTACATATACTATTAACATAGCACGAAGCGGGCTGTTTGTCAAGACTTTACGGTTTGATTGTGAATTTTTTCGTAAAAAAACGGGCGGTTCTTGACACTGCAAATCCCGTGTGCTACAATGGGGAATATTCCGATGGAGAAAGGGGGAGAAACGATGAGCAAGCGGCAGCTTGGCGGTGCCGCGGCGTGCCTGATTGCCGCGTTTTTTTGGGGCGTGACCTTTATCGCGCAGGACATCGCGTCCGCTTCGGTCGGCCCCTTTACCTTTCAGTGTGTGCGCTCCCTCATTGCCGCGGCGGTGCTGTTTCCGTTTGCCGTCGTAAAGGACCGGGTAAGCATTCCCCGCGGGCGCACGCCCACCCGCTCCCCCCTCCGCACGCTGATTCTCGGCGGGGTGCTTTGCGGGGCAATTCTCACCACGGCGTGCGTCCTGCAACAGGCGGGCATCGGCAACAACGAAACGTCCCCGGGCAAGGACGCTTTCGTTTCGGCTTTGTATATGGTGATTGTGCCGATATTCGCGCTGTTTCTCGGCAAGCGTTCCCCCCTGCCGGTCTATCTTTGCACGGTTGTGGCGGTATTCGGACTCTGGCTGCTCTGTATGGGCAGTGGCACCGCCCTCTCGGTCGGGGACATTCAGGTCATCGCCTGTGCCTTTGTATTTGCGGCGCACATTCTTGCGGTGGATCGGGTGGCACCGTACGTGGACGGCATCCGCCTTTCGGCGGTGCAGTTTCTCACCTCCGGCGTGCTTTCCGGCATCTTTATGCTGATTTTTGAAACGCCCACCTGGAAAGGAATTTTGGCGGCACTGCTCCCGTTGCTGTTTGCGGGCATTTTCTCCAACGGGATTGCCTACACCCTGCAGATTGTGGGGCAACAGCGCACCGCGCCCACGCTGGCAAGCCTGGTATTGAGCCTGGAATCGGTATTTGCCGTGCTGGCGGGGATGGTTTTGCTGGGGGAATACCCCTCCGGGCGGGAAATTGCGGGGATGGCGGTTATTTTTGCGGCAATCGTTTGTGCGCAATTGCCCTTTGACCGCTGGCTCGGAAAAAAGAAGCCGGCTTGAAGCAAAGAGTGTCGCGCAGATGCGCGATGTAAAGTCCCGGCAACGCGGCAACCATCGCCCCGGCGCGGGGCGTTCCCAAAAGAAAAACCGACAGGCAAGCCTGTCGGTTTTTCTTTTGGGTCTTGAAATCAGATTTCGGGAATGTTGATTTCCACCTCGTGGCCAAGCTCGGCGGATTTTGCAATGCCGTCGATAATCGCCTGGTTGTAGATGATCTGAGAGGACGGAACGGGCGCGGTGCCGCCGTTCTTGATGGCATCCAGGAACGAGCGGATCTTGAGATCAAACAGCGTAACGCCCTTCTTGGATTCGGAGGTCACGATAATCGGAATCTCGGTTTCGGTCTGCTCGCCGCACACCTCGTGATACAGCTTCATAGGTCCGCCCACAGAGCCGTTCCAGCACTCGGTAGAGGGGATGCGCAAGCCGCCCTTGGTACCGAGGATGATGGTGTCACCGGGGGTGTCCATATTCATCGCCCACGCAATGCGGAAGTCCAGCACGATGTCACCCTCCAGCCGGATGAACGCCGCCGCAAAATCGTCCACGCTGAACAGCTTTGCGTACTCGGGGTGACCGGTTTTCACATAGTTGCTGTAATTCGGGTCGGTGCCGAAGAAAGCGGACTTGTAGCCCGTAACCGTCAGCGGCTTCGGATAGCCGATGGCGTTGAGCACCATATCAAGCGAGTAGCAGCCGATATCACCCAGCGCGCCGATGCCGGCAGTCTCGTTGGTGATAAAGGTGGTGCCGAACGGGGTCGGGATGCCGCGGCGTCTGCCGCCGCCGGTCTGGATGTAGTAGATTTTGCCCAGCTCCCCGGATTCCACGATCTTTTTGATCATCTTCATATTGGCGTCAAGTCTGGGCTGGAAGCCGATGGAGAGAATCTTGCCGCTCTTCTTTTCCGCCTTCATCACGGCAACCGCCTCGTCCAGCGTAACGGTGAAGGGCTTTTCCAGCAGAACGTTGAGTCCGTGTTCCAGCGCGTAGATGGCAGGGGCGGCGTGCTGACGGTTGTAGGTGCAGATGGTGACTGCGTCCAGGTTCAGGGACTTGTCGTTAATCAGCTCAACGTGATCCTTGTAATCGGTTTTCACGTTCTCCACGCCGTATTTTTCAAAGAACGCCTTCGCCTTGCCGGGAATCAGATCCGCGCCCGCCACGATTTCCACGTCGGGCTGTTTGAGCAGGGATTTGATGTGCGAGCCGGCAATCCAGCCGCATCCGATAAACGCAATGCGGATTTTCTTGCTGGTGTCAATCGTTTTTTCCTCGTGCGATTCCTTGAACGCATTCAGGTCCTTATCTTCTGCCATATTTGCCATTGCTTTTCTCCTCCTTAATATCCGATGGATTTGAGATAGTCGATGCTCTTTTCAATGCACTCCATAGGAGTCAGACCCATAGAGGGGCTGTCCTGCTCCACCACAACCCAGGTAGCACCCGACTCCTCGGACGCTTTGAGAATGGCGGGAATATCCTGCATTCCGGAGCCGACGGGGCGGAACTCAAAATCGGTCGGGCGTTTCGGTGCCGCGCTCTTGATGCCGATCAGCTCGTACATATTTTCGGATTTGGTGCCGAAGAAGTCCTTCAGATGCACCACGGGGCATCTGCCCGCGTATTTGCGGATGTAATCCGCCGGAACCTCGCCGCCGATGTTGACCCAGCAAACGTCCAGCTCGGTTTTCAGGAGGTCGGCAGACACGCTGTCATACAATTCATCCAGCGCGTATTTTCCGTTCAGCTTCATAAACTCAAAGTCGTGGTTGTGATACAGAAGCTGGATGCCGTAGCTCTTTGCCACCTCGCCCAGCATTTTGATGTTTTCCACAACTTCTCCCCAGCAAGGAGAACCGGGGCGATAGTCGGGCGTGAGGTACGGCACTGCCACAAATTTGCAGCCGACCTCGGCATATTTGGCAAGAATCCCCTTCGGCGCGCCGCACATATCCAGATACGGCACGTGAGCGGAGATCGGCACCAGACCGATTTCCTCGCACATTTTCGCAATGTCGGCAGGGTTGTTGCCGTAAAGTCCGGCAAATTCCACACCGTCATAACCCATTTTCTTGATTTTTTCAAGCGTTCCGCGAAGATCCGCCTTTGCGTCATCCCGCACGGAATACACCTGAACCGCAATCGGTAAAGCCATTGTAAAGCCCTCCCCTATATAGATTTGCAATTTCATTATAGGACAAAACCTGCCCGCGGGCAAGTCATTTTATGGTGCAAAACAGACAAAAATTGCTCAGTTTTCCGAAAACCCCGTAAAGTCTGCCAAAAAGACGATTGACGCGCACCGCAAAAAGGGCTATACTGTAAGAGGAAAGAAAAAACGCCGCAGGGCGGAAAGGCAGGTCAAAAAATGCGATCTTATCTTCGGGAAGCGGAATATGCGGTCAAAATGAAGGAAACGGTGGAGCCGGCGTTGGATGCCGTGCGGCAATCCGGTGTTTTTACCGTGGCGGACGGCACAAAACTCGCGTTTTCACTCTATCCGGCAGAGGAGCCGCGCGGCAGCGTGGTGATTGTGCACGGGTTTTCCGAAACTGCCGAAAAATACCGCGAGCTGATCTGGTATTTCCGGAACGCGCATTACACCGTCCTGGTTTACGACCAGCGCGGACACGGACGCTCCACGCGCACCGCGCCTGCCGACGTGACGCACGTCACGGATTTTACGGATTATGTGGAGGATCTGCACGCCCTGCTTGCGGAAAAGGAGGCGGAGCTGCCGCAGCCGCGCTATCTCTTTTCCCACTCGATGGGGGCCGCGGTGGGCGCGCTGTTTCTCATCACGTACCCGGGCTTTTTTGGAAAAGCGGTGCTTTCCTCCCCGATGATTGCGCCAAGACACGACGGGCTGGGACTGCACGCCTGCCGGGGCATCTGCCTGTTCTGTATGAAAACCGGGCGGGCGGCAAAACGCATCTTTGTTTCGGGCAAAGCGAGCGACCCCACGGGGGAAACGCCACAGGAAAGTGCCTCGGACAGCGTGGCGCGGTTTGAATACTACCGGCAATTGCGCCTGGCGCACCCGGAGCTTTTCTGCGGCGCACCGACCTATAACTGGACCTACACCTCCCTCGGGGTCACGAAAAAAATTCTTGCCAAGGGCGCGCCGGAGCGGGTTAAAATCCCGGTTCTGCTCTTCTCGGCGGATCGGGACACCCTGGTCAAGCGGAAGCCGCAACAGGAGTTTATCCGGCGGGTGGCGCACGGCACCTTTGTCACCGAGCCCTCCAAGCACGAAATTTACGCCGCAGGCGACGCGGTGCTTTACCCGTATCTTGACCGGATTTTCCGCTTTTTTGAAGCCTGACCGCGGAAACGCGAGGGGACGCGGCAGGGGACGCGGCAGGGGACGCGCAAGGGGGTGCCTTCCCTGCAAGGCACCCCCTTGACCCCCTCCAAAACCTTTCAAACAAAAGGAAGGCTAACCCCGGGCACCTGCGGTGGGGCTAATAGGCTCTCGCCACCCCTTGGTTTTACGCACCCAAAGTTTGGCATCAGCCTTGTAAAAGTTTTTGAGGGAGTCAAGAGGGGACTTTTTGTAAAAAGTCCCCTCTTGCGCGTCTCCCTTTGGCGTTTCTTTGTCCACTTTCTTTGTGCCTACTTCTGCAAAGAAAGCGGGCAAGGGAGTTTGCTGTGTAACGGTTCTTTGCGCAAAAAGCGTTCTACACCCGATTCTTTTTCCGGTATTCCGTGGGGGAAAGGCGGAAAAAGCGGCGGAACACCTCGGCATAGTAGCTTGCCCCCGCAAAGCCGCACCGCGCCGCCACCTCCGTGACCGGCATTTCCTCCTCCAGAAGAGCAAGCGATCGGCGCACCCGCAGGTGCTGTAAATATTCAAACGGGGTGCGCCCCGTGAAGCGGCGGAAGGTGCGGCAAAACTCGCTTCTCGATAGCCCGCACGCGCGGGCAAGCTCGTCCAGCGTCAGCTTTTCGGCGTATCGCTCCTCCATCCGCGCGATTGCCCGTTTCACACACTCGGCATTGCGATCGGGCAGAACCGCCTCCCGCCGCTTTGCGGCGGCAAACAACCCGTGCCAAAAACGGCAAAGCTCCGCCTTGACCAACAGCTCAAAGCCCTCCTCCCGTTCCCCTGCCAAACGGAAGATTTCTCGCACCGTTGCGGCACTTTTTGCCGTTTCCTCATCCCCCGCGCGCATCAGATAAAACGGAAAAGCATACTCCCGCAGGAGCGGGAGAACGTACTGCCGCTCAATGCGGCTGTTTTCGTGCCCCGACACCATCACCGTGGAAAAATTCATCGTGCGGTAGCAACAGCTGCCGCCTTCCTTTTGCCACCCCGCGTGCATCACGCCGTCATTTACAAAAACGATATCCCCCGCGCGGAGCAAAAGCTCCCGATCGTTTGCCCGGTAATACATTTCGCCCGAAAGGATTTCGGTAATCTCCGTTTCCGGGTGAAAATGACATTCAAACCGCCCGCCCTCGTAATCCGCAATGTCCACCGGCTTGCCAACCGTCACGGGGAACCCCCAGCTCCCTTTGGTGCCAAGCTCCCGCCCGTCCTTTGCCACCTTTAATTGATGCTTCATCGCTTTTCCCTCCGGTTGCGCAATATTGTTATCAAAAACCGCAATATTTCGGTTGTTTTTTGTTTTTCTTAGCACTATACTGATTATACCACAGCTCTGCGGAGTTGACAAGCATTTTGCGGAGGAAGAAAAATGGGAAAAATCACTTTTATGGGTGCGGGCAGCACCGTGTTTGCCAAAAACGTCATCGGGGATTCGATGCTTTCCCCTGCGCTCTCGGATTTTGAGTACGCCCTGTACGATATTGACGCCGCGCGGTTGGAGGAATCCTTTGCGATGGTCACGGCTCTGAACAAAAACGTCAACGGCGGCAGGGCAACCGTTACGAAATATCTCGGCGTACCCGAGCGAAAAAACGCCCTGCGCGGCGCGGATTTTGTGGTAAACGCCATTCAGGTGGGCGGATATGAGCCCTGTACCGTAACCGATTTTGAGGTGCCGAAAAAATTCGGGCTCCGACAGACCATTGCCGACACCCTGGGGATCGGCGGCATTTTCCGCGCGCTTCGCACCATTCCCGTGCTTGCCGACTTTGCCGAGGATATGCAGGCGGTATGCCCGCGGGCGTGGTTCCTCAATTACACCAACCCGATGGCAATGCTCTCCGGATATCTGCAACGGTTTTCCGACGTGAAAACCGTGGGGCTTTGCCACAGCGTGCAGGTCTGCACCAGATCCCTGCTGAAAACGCTGGAAATGACCGAGGAGGTGCAGGGTCCGTTTACCGAAAAAATTGCGGGAATCAACCATATGGCGTGGCTGTTGGAGCTTCGGGACGCCGCCGGAAACGACCTGTATCCCGAAATCCGCCGCCGCGCCGCCGCCGTGCTGGATGCCCCCACCGAAGCGGCAAAGGGGAATCTCGTGCGCCTGGATTACATCCGCCGTTTCGGCTATTATTGCACCGAATCCAGCGAGCATAATGCCGAATACAATCCGTTTTACATCAAATCCAAGTATCCCGAGCTGATTGACCGTTACCGCATCCCGCTGGACGAATACCCCCGCCGTTGCGTGAAACAGCTTGCGGACTGGAACGCGAAACGTGAGGAATACGTTGCCGGCAACGTGTCACAGACGCGCTCCCGCGAGTACGCCTCGCATATTATGGAGGCAATGGTTACGGGCGTGCCGTATGAAATCGGCGGTAACGTCCTCAACCGTGGACTGATTACCAACCTGCCGCAGAATGCCTGCGTGGAGGTGCCGTGCCTGGTCAACAAACAGGGGATTTTGCCCACCGTGGTGGGGGATTTGCCCGAAATCTGCGCGGCAATGAACCGCACCAATATCAACGTGCAGCTGCTGACCATCGAGGCGGCGGTCACAAGGAAAAAGGATGCCGTCTATCAGGCGGCAATGATGGACCCGCACACCGCCGCGGAATTGTCGATGGACGACATCGTGGCAATGTGCGACGCCCTCTTTGAGGCACACGGCAGCTGGCTGCCCGAATACCGCTAAGGCAAGGACGCGAGGGGACGCGGGGGGACGCGCAAGGGGGTGCCTTTTAGAAAAGGCACCCCCTTGACCCCCTTCAAAACTTTTCAAACAAAAGGGTAACTACCCCCGGGCACTTGCGCCACCTGCGGACTCCTTATTATTTGAAGTAGCGGTTCAGAAGCCCCTCGAAGGCTCTACCGTGCCGCGCCTCGTCCTTTGCCATTTCGTGTACGGTGTCGTGAATGGCATCAAGATTGTTTGCCTTTGCCAGCTTTGCTAACTCAAATTTGCCCGCAGTTGCGCCGTTTTCGGCGGCAACGCGCACGGCAAGGTTCTCCTTGGTGGAGGGAGACACGCACTCGCCCAGCAATTCCGCAAATTTGGCGGCGTGCTCCGCCTCCTCATACGCGGCGGTTTTCCAATACTCCGCGATTTCGGGATAGCCCTCTCTCGCGGCGGCGCGGCTCATTGCCAGGTACATCCCGACCTCGGTGCATTCCCCCTGGAAGTTGGCACGAAGCCCCTCCACGATCTCGGCGGGAACGCCCGGCTCCTTGGCAATGCCGATGACGTGCTCGGTTGCCCAGGTGTTGCTTTCCTCCACCACTTCCACAAATTTTTCGCCCGGTGCCTTGCAAAGCGGACATTTATCGGGGCGTACGTCGGACTCCACAATTTCACCGCAAACGGTGCATCTCCATTTTTTCATTTCAAAATTCCTCCTCATCAGAAGTTTGCCTTTCGGCTTGATCTTATTGTAGCATACTTTTTTCGCAATTTCAAGAGGTTTTGCGAAAAAATTAGAATTATTTTAATTTTAATTTTCTACCAATTGAAAGCACTCCGGTCGGGCAAAATCCGCGCGGTAGAGATAAATCCGACAGGTATGCAGTTTTTCGGGCGGATCGGTGCGCCCCTCGTGCGAAATGTAAAAATACCCGTCACCCAGCGCGTGAATGCCCGTTGTCCCCCACGGAAAACGGAAGCCCGGCGCGCCGCCGTTTGCCCCCGGTTCTCCGTAAGGCGCGGGCGAAAGGGTCAGCCCCTCCTCCCCGTTTGTGCCGAGAAGCTCTGCCCGGACCGGTGCCGCCGTGCCGTCAATGAGGAAAAACGAATAGTTGGAAAACTGCGGCTTTTTGCCCGTGTAAACCGCCACGCACCAGCAACGGGAGGCGGGGTCATACAGCAGATTCTGCACGCCGTAGGTGGTGTTGCCGGTATAAAAGAAGTACCTTTCCTCGGCACGCACGCCGCTGTGATGCGGGTTTTCCTGTGAGAGCGGCTTTGCCGCGGCAGCAAAGGCGCGCCAGTCGTATTGCAGAATCACCTGATAGTCGTTATCCGTGCGCGCAAGATCGCGGTAGACCCCGTAGCAGATCATCAGCCGTGTGGGGGAATCCGCCCCTTTGCCGAACACGGGGCCGAACGAGGTGCCGTCAATCCCACTGCAACCGTAGCGGTGCGCCTCGCCGTTCACGCCCTTTCCGTTGTAGTCCTCCACCACATCGGGGAGCCACACGGCGGTCATAATGCCGTCCTTTTCCGCGTCCATCGCAGGGCGGGTGATGCGATCCACCTCAAAAATCGCCACGTAGAACGCGTCCTCTGCGGGTGCGCCCTCCCTGCCGAGATGGCGGAAAATCCCCTGCCCGATTGCATCGTTTTTGAATTCCAGCGAGCCGTAAACCCTGCCGTCCTCCGGGTTAAAATCAATACAGCCGAGATGCCCGACAAGCCCCCCGGCGTACCCCACCGGGTTGCCGAGCAGGTCGGTTTTCACCAGCACCGTGGTAAAGGAATAGTAAACAAAGCCTTTCTCGGTGTCCACGGCGATGCCCTGCACGTGACCCGTGTTCCATTTGCCGCCGTCAATTTCGCGCGGCAGAGCGTTGATGTTCATCATTTTTCCTCCTTTGGGGTTTGATGACTTTATTGTAGCACGCGGCGCGCCGAAAAGCAAGCGGGATTTCAAAAAGTGCGGGCGGCGGTTTCGGTGGCGTCAACGGCGGGGTCGATCACCTCCGTATGGGTCAGGGACTTTGCCACCGTCTCCTGTGCGTTCAGCACCGCGCCGCAAACCGAGCAATGGCTCCCCTCGGTCAATCCCGTTTCCATACAGGTAGGAGCCACTGCGGCGTCAACAACCGGAGTATGTGCCGCAACGGGGAGATTTTCGGTTTCCTTTTCCCCGCAGGCGCAAACGCGCTCCCGCAAACCATTCGCCGTGCAGGTTGCCGCCCGCGTGACGGTTCACTCGCCAAAGGTGTGGCTGTGTGCCGTCTGTCCTTCGTCCTGCCCGTTGCAGGACACCAGCAAAACCGCCGCAACCAGAAACAGACGAAGCAAGCCTGCAACGAAAATTCTTTTTTTCACGGAACGACCCTCCACCGTTGTGTTTTTCATAATTTTATCGTACCGTTCACGATTTGTCAATGTATAAATTCCGGTTTTGCCCCGCCGCGCCGTGGATTTTCCGCCTGACAACTTTCCGACAGAAAAACGACCGCCTGCGGTTTTGATTGGGGTGCGCTTGGGATGTCAACTTCTTTTTCTCGCCGGGCTTCATCCTCTACACCGCCAAA
Organism: uncultured Eubacteriales bacterium; assembly: GCA_934481325.1. Taxonomy (GTDB): domain Bacteria; phylum Bacillota; class Clostridia; order Oscillospirales; family CAG-272; genus Firm-07. The sequence continues at coordinate 12,916 of CAKSPL010000014.1, forward strand.
AAATAATAAAAATCCCCCCGAACGGGGGGATTTTATTTTCAGTAGTCTCTGCGTTCTTCCTCGGCAAAGGTTTCGTCCGAGCGGAAGATCAGCGAGATGCACCAGATGGCGGCAAGTGCCACCAGGGTGTAAATAATACGGGCGAGAAGCGCGCCGGTGCCGCCGCAGATCCAAGCCACAATGTCAAACTGAAACAGCCCCACGGAACCCCAGTTCAGCCCGCCGATTACCGCCAGCACCAGGGCGATACGATCCATAACCGTCATACAAATTCCTCACTTTCAAAGCCGGGTTTGCGGCTTTATGCTTAGTTTTTACCGGTAAGAGCGACAAAAACCGCGGAAATTTTTCACAAATCCCCGCATTCTGTCGCTTTACAGACGGCGCAATGTATGTTATACTGAAAATAGAAAAAAATAAAAAGGGCGGTGGATCTATGGAAAAAAACGAACCGGTGCTGCCGGAATACGTCTCGGCTGTGCTGAACGCACTGTCGGCGGCGGGCTTTCACGGGTATCTGGTGGGGGGGAGCCTGCGGGATATGCTGCGCGGCGTGAAGCCGCACGATTTCGATCTCACCACCGATGCCACCCCCGATGAAATGCTTTCGGTATTTGCCGCCTTCCGCACCTTTCCCACGGGGCTGAAGCACGGCACGCTGACCGTACTCTCGGACGGGCACCCCGTGGAGGTTACCACCCACCGCGTGGACGGTGCCTATTCCGACAGCCGCCACCCTGCGGCGGTGCGCTTCACCGCCTCGCTTGCCGAGGATCTTTCCCGCCGGGATTTTACCGTCAACGCGATGGCGTGGAGTCGGGAAACCGGCTTGGTAGACCTTTTTGACGGCGCACGCGACCTTGCCGCAGGCGTGCTTCGCGCGGTGGGAGACCCCGAAAAACGCTTTCGAGAGGATGCGCTGCGGATTCTGCGGTTGTTCCGCTTCGCCGCTCAGCTGGATTTTGAAATCGACCCCGCCACGGCGCGGGGAGCCGCCGCCGAGGCACCGGGGCTTGCCAACATCTCCGCCGAGCGTATCTTCGGAGAATTGACCCGCACCCTGACCGGAAAGGCGGCGGCGCGGGGGATTTCCGGGCTTTGCGCGTGCGGTTGTGTTCCTTACGTATTCGGGGACACGGTGCCGGACCTTTCGGTTCTGCCCGCCTTTGAAAAAATGCCGAGCGACCCCGCCGTGCGCTTTGCCGCACTGGTTTTCCCCCACGGGGAGGAAAAAGCGCGGGGGCTGTGCCGAAAATTGCGCTCCTCCAACGCGTTTTCTCATACCGTATGCGGGGTAATTGAGGCGATGGGGGAGAAAATTCCGCAAACCGAGTTTGAGGCGCGGCGGTTTGTATGCACTTATTATGAAAGTTGGCGGGCGGCGTTTGCGGTGCTTGCCGCCGAGTGTGCGGGCGCAGAGGAACGCCCGGACGCACAATTGAGCGCAGATAGCGCAGATACAGTATCGGGCGCAGGTACACCATCGGGCGCGGGTACACCATCGGGCGCGGGCACATCACTGAGCGCGGACGCGCAATCAGGCACGCCACCTCGCGTGCCGACCGGCGCGGAAGTCCGCGCGGGCGCAATCCTCTGTGAGCGGGTGGTGCGTGACCGCACGGCGGTTGACCTGCACCGTCTTGCCGTAAACGGCGTGGATTTACAGCAAAAAGCCGGCATACGCACCGAGAAAACCGCAAAAACGCTCCGCTATTTGCAGGAGCTTGTGTGGCACGAGCCACAGCAAAACAAAAAAGCCGCCCTGATTGCGGCGGCAATTGCCTATGCGCAAAAGGAGGAATCGGAAAATGGCTGAAAACAGAGAGAACGAAATCGGCGTGCTCACCAAGGAGATTACCTACCCCTCTGCGGACGGAACGCATACCGTTCACGGGTATTTTTGGGTGCCGGAGAGCGGCGACGTGCGGGCAATCGTGCAGCTTTCGCACGGAATGTGCGAATATGTACAGCGTTATGACGCCTGGGCGCGGAGATTTGCCGCGGCGGGCTACGTGTTTTGCGGAAACGACCACCTGGGTCACGGCAAGACCGCCGGCGGGCTTGACGGGCGCGGGTTCACCGCCAGGCGCGGGGGCGCGGAATTACTGGTAAAGGATCTGCACACGATGACCGTGCGCGCCTGCGAGGAATACCCGGATCTTCCCGTGGTGCTTTACGGACACAGTATGGGGTCGTTTGCGGCGCGGAAATACCTTACCGCATACGGTGAAACGCTTGCCGCCGCGCTGATCAGCGGCACGGGCGGCCCCGGAAACCCCACGGGGGTTGCCAAAACACTGGCGCATACCGTGGAGGCGTTCAAGGGGGCGGAATACCGCAGTCCGATGATTAAAAATCTGGCGTTCGGCTCCTACAACAAGCGTTTTGAGGTGGAAAACGACCCGTTTTCGTGGCTGACTCGCGATCGCGCGGAGCGCGAAAAATACGCCGCCGACCCCTACTGTAATTTTGATTTCACCGCCGCGGGATACGATACGCTCTTGTCCCTGCTCGGGGAGGTGTCCCACCGCGAATGGGCGGCAAGGGTGCCGAAAAAGCTGCCGATTTTCCTGTTTGCCGGTGACAACGACCCAGTGGGCAATTACGGAAAGGGCGTGCGCGCGGTATATAACCGCCTGATTGCCGCAGGTGCGGATGCAAAGCTGAAGCTCTACCCCGGCGGGCGGCACGAAATGCACAACGAAATCAACCGGGACGAGGTCTTTCGTGACCTGATTGCGTTCCTTGCCGAGGTGCTGGGATGACCCTTACCGAGCTGAAAAACACCAAGGGGCGGATTCTCGGCGTGGACTTCGGCGAGGCGCGCACCGGGCTTGCGGTTTCGGATACCTCGCGCTTTCTTGCCTCGGGGCTTGGCAACGTAAAGGGCGGCGGGCTTTCCGGCTCCGCCGAACGCATTGTTGCCGCGGCAAAGGAACAGGGCGCGGTGGCGATTGTGCTGGGTCTGCCCGTAAATATGAACGGCACCGAGGGGCCCCGCGCCGAACGTTGCCGCCAGCTGGCGGCAATGATTGCCGAAATCTGCCCGGAATTGCCCGTTTTGCTTGCCGACGAGCGGATGACCACGCAGGTTGCCTCCCGCTTTCTCAACGAAACCGACACCAGAGGCAAAAAAAGAAAAAGCGTGATTGACACGCTCTCGGCGCAAATCATCCTGCAGGATGTGCTGGATCGGCTGAAAACCCTATGAAAAAAACCGCAAAAACGCAAAAAACACATACCGTCAGGGGGGATATTGTCCTGGACGGGGTTCATTATTCCTACATTTTCACCTACAAGGCGAACAAAAATATGTACCTGCGGGTGAAGGATGGCGGGGTGCTTTCGGTCACGCTCCCGTTCGGAGTGCCGACCGAAACGGCAAAGGACTTCCTTCGCCGGGAGACGGCAACAATCGCACGCCTCGCCGAGCGGCAAAAAAACGCCACCCCGCCGTTTGAGGCAAAAGCGGGGGACGTGCTGTCGGTGCTGGGGGTGCCGTACACCGTGGTAACGGAAACGGGTCGCCGCCCCGGGGTGTCCCTCTCGGAGGGGCGACTGATTCTCACCGTAAAAAACCCGGACAACCGGGAAGAACGGGTAAAGGTGTTAAACAACTGGGTAAAGCGGGAAAGCGAAGCAATGCTGACGGCTCTTTGCCGGCGGATCTACCCGGAATTTGCCCCCTGCCCGCCCGAATTTCCAACGCTGATTTTTCGGGATATGACCTCAAAGTGGGGCATCTGCCGCCCGCAGAGAAACAGCATCACGCTTAACCGCAGGCTCTTTTTTCTGCCGCCGCCGCTTGCGGAATACGTGGTGTATCACGAGTTTGCACACTACCGCCACCCGAATCACTCCCCCGCATTCTGGCAGTGGCTGGAACACTTCCTCCCCGACTGCAAGGAACGCCGCCGCCTCCTGCGCGGCAGAGGGGAAGCGGGGGATGCGCAAGGGGGTGCCTTTTGAAAAAAGGCACCCCCTGCGGTGGGGCTAATAGGCTGACGCGTTGCTTTGGGATTACGCACCCAAAGTTTGGCGTGAGTTGTGTAAAAATTTTTGAGGGAGT
>CAKSPL010000015.1 GCA_934481325.1 uncultured Eubacteriales bacterium
GGGGTGCAGATGGAAGGTGGCGGTGCAGTATCCGTTGAGGGCTCCCACCGCGGCACCGATCAGGAGTGCCAGCAGGAAAACCACCACGATGGGGAGGGTTTTCAGGTTCGGAAACATTTTGCCGGCATAAGAGGTAGCCTGTAACAACGCCGCCGAAACACAGGCAACCAGCCCCACCACGCGCCCGGCGGAAAGGTCGGTACCCGTGAGGATAATTGCCCCGGCAATTCCCAGTGCCAGCGGCAGGTTTGCTGCCGAGAGCGAAACGATATTGACGATGGAAGGGCCCGAAAGAAACCGCGGGTTCAGACACGCGATAAAGATGACGGCGGCAATCAGAAAGATATACAGGGAGTTGTCCAACAGCAGATTTCCCACAAACCGCCGCCGCTCACTGCCGCTGAGATTTTTGTATTGTTCTATGATTTTCAGTTGCATAGTTGCCTCCTGGCTCAGACATTTTTTGCGGCAAGTGCCATAATTTCTTCCTGCGTGGTGCGCGCGGCGTCCACCTCGCCGGCAAGCTGTCCGCCCGACATTACGCAGATACGGTGACAGACCCCCAACAGCTCCGGTAGCTCGCTGGATACCATAATGATAGATTTCCCTTTTGCCGCCAGCTCATCCATCAGCTGATAGATTTCGTACTTGGCACCGACGTCGATGCCCCGCGTCGGCTCGTCCAGCAGGTAGATGTCAGGGTCTGTGAGCAACCATCGGGCAAGAATCACCTTTTGCTGATTGCCGCCCGAGAGGGTACGGATCTGTGTTTTCAGTGAAGCGGTTTTGACAGACAGGCGTTGCACCATCGTGGCGGTAGCCTCCTGCCGTTTGCGGTCGGAAAGGAAAAATCCCCCCGAACGGTATGAGGAAAGTGAGGCAATCGTGGTATTTTCCACAATGTTGAGGATGCCGAAAATGCCCGTGGCACGCCGCTCCTCGGTAAGCAGTGCAAAGCCGTTTTTAATCGCCTCCCGCGGGGTGTGGTTTCCGATTTCCTTTTCCCCGAGAAAGAGCTTTCCGCCGGCGCGTGCCGAGATTCCGAAAATGTTTTCCATCAGCTCGCTTCTCCCGGCACCGCCAAGCCCCGCAAAGCCGAGAATTTCCCCCCGCCGGAGCGAAAAGCTCACATCCCGCACGGAATTGTAGCGAGAGGAAATACCCTCGGCACGAAACACCACCTCGGAGCCGTGAGCGGGCTTGGACGGGAAACGGTGCGTCAGGTCTCTGCCCACCATCAGCCGGATGACCGTCTCCATACTCATTTCCTCCGTGGGGGCGGTTTTGATGTGTGCGCCGTCTCTCATCACGGTGATTTCGTCCGAAATGCGCCGGATTTCTTCCATTTTATGCGAGATATAGATGATTCCGCAGCCGCGGTCCCGGAGCATCCGCACAATGCGGAACAGGTGTTCCACCTCCTCGTCGGAAAGGGAGGAGGTCGGCTCGTCCAGCACAATCACTTTTGCGTGATAGGAAACTGCCTTGGCAATCTCCACCATCTGTCGCTTTGCCACCGAAAGCGTGCCGATTTTTTGTTTCGGGTCAAGCGTGATGCCGAGGTCGGAAAGAATTTCGCCGGTTTTGCGGTGCATTTCCGCTTCCTTGACAAAGCCCCATTTTCCGGGATAACGTCCCAGCCAGATATTGTCGCTGACACTGCGCCCCAGTGCCTGATTCAGCTCCTGATGCACCATTGCCACCCCGTGCAGGAGTGCCTCCTTGGGGTTGGTGAAGTGAACCGGCTCTCCGTCCAAAAGGATTTCGCCGCTGTCCGCCGTGTAAATGCCGAACAGGCATTTCATCAGGGTGGATTTTCCCGCACCGTTTTCCCCCATCAGGGCGTGAACCGAGCCGTGCCGCACCCGGAATGACACGCGATCCAGTGCCCGCACCCCGGGAAATTCCTTGACAAGCTCGCGCATTTCCAGCAGAAATTCATTCTCCGAAGTATTTTGCATACGGAATCCTTATTTTGCGCACGGCGGAATCCACCGAGAACCTGTCGGTGCCGTCCATCAGTGCTTTTCCCTCTGCCGCGTTGGAGGCAAGCAGGGAGAGCGCGTCCGCCATTCCCTCCGCGTCCTGCCGTACGGTGCCGGTCATTTTGCCGTCACGGATCAGGGCAACCGCCGCTTCGGTGGCATCCACTCCGAACACGGGGATGGTGGGGCTGCCCTTCCCCTTGTTGTAGCCGGCGGCGTTCAGTGCGGAAACGGCACCCTCCGCCATCCCGTCGTTATTGCAGATGACCAGCTCAATCATATTTTTGTTTGCCGCGTTGTTGGTGGTGAGTGCCGTGGTCATATATTCGTTTGCGGCGGCGGCGGACCACTGCCCGTTTTTGTCAACCAGATATTCGTTTTTATTGGCGGAATCATAGAAAACAAGAGGCTTTTTGCCTGCCGCCGCCAGCAGCTCGTTTGCTTTTTCCACGCTGTATTTGGTGCGATAGATTGCCTCGTTGTTCCCCTCCTCCCCTTTGAAAAGGATATAGGAAATGCGTCCGTCGCCGTTGAGATCCAGCTCGCTGTAATGCTCCAACAGGTATTCTCCGATCATTTCGCCCTGCAGAATGCCCGCCTCCTCGGCTTTGGTGCCGACAAAGGCGCATCCGTCATAGCTGTTGATGATACTGTCCCCAACCTCGCGGTTAAAAAACACCAGCGGCACGTTGGCGTTTTTGGCGAGATTTACAATTTCGGTTGCCGCGTCGTCCGACCCGGTATTGACAATGTTGACCAGTAACACCTTTGCGCCTCCGGTCAGTGCCGTGCGCACCTGCTCGGTCTGTGTGGTCTGAGAGCCGGAACCGTCATAGTCCGTGGAGGAAAGCCCCCTGTCCGCGAGCTTCTTTTTCAGATCGGTACGCACCGAGGAGATATAAGTGTCGCTGAAAGTGTAATAAAAGACATCCGCCCTCTCCTTTTTCCCTGCGCAGGCACAAAGCAGTACCGGGCAAAGACTCAGAATCAAAAGAATGGAAATCAGCCGTTTTTTCATACCGTTATCACCCTTCCTGCCGCAAAAATGCGGCTTTTGATTTTATTATGCCGAAAGGAACGGCAAATTATGAGAACGGTGCCGTTCCGCTTTTTAGCCGGATTTCCTGATTTTTCAAACAAAAAAACGCCTCCCGGGCGGGAGGAGTTTTTGTGCAAGGTTATTCCGATTCGGAAAAAAGGGCGGAAAAAGCGAAACGGGTGTGCCGGAGCAGATGCTCCGTGAGGGTGTCGATGGCGAGGATCAGCCACATCAGCGCACCCCAGCAAAGGGAAAATTGCAGGCAAATCAGCCCGCGGTATTCGTGGGGACAGCCCGTATAGTTCCAGATGCGAAGCCCGCGGGTGGTGAGAAAATACAGCCCGAAAAGGTATTCGTAGGCGGTCAGGACGCCGAAGCCGAGCGGCGGCAGTACCAGTGCCAGCCACCTGCGGGAAAGCGGGATGCGGCATAACAGAATCCCGAGGACGAACGCTCCGCCGCCAAGGAAAAACACCGGGTAGGAGGGCGATGTGTGACTGCGGATGTGGCGGAATACGGTTTCCATCAGAAAGTAAAGTCCGCCGCCGAAGGAGAACTGCACGGCGAGCTTGAGGGTCAGCCGCAGGACACCGGAAAGGATGCGTTTCAGGTGCGCCACCTCCTTCAAAATAAAATATCCCCCGATATGTGATGCGTTTTATGCGGTTTCGGTCGGGTTCTCTGCCGTTTTGGCACCGGTGATTTGCCGGATCCATTTGCGGCTGCGGAAGTGCCGCAGGCAAAGCACGGTTTTTACCGTGTCCTCCGCGAGGAACATTGTGGCAAGCAAAACCACAAAATGCGAGGGGTGCAACAGGCGTGCTACGGCAAAAAGCGCGGGAATCCCGCAAAGATACAGCCCGGCAAGATCAATCAGACATCCGGTTTTGGTGTCCCCGCCCGAACGGAAAATACCGCAAATCATCGTGTAAGAAATCATATGTACGCCAATCCAGAAGCCGTAGAACAGGAGGCATTCGGAGGCAACCCTTCTTGCCGCCTCGGTTTCAATCGGAAAAAGCGAGAGCAGAGGATTGCGCAAAAGAACCAGCGCGGCACCGAGAATCACACCGGTAATCGGGGTTGCTACGGCAAATTTCTTTGCCGCACGGTATGCCTCCCCGTGTTCGCCCGCGCCCACGCGCATTCCCACCATTACGGAGCAGGCACCGCAGATTCCTACGAAAAAGACGAAAAAGAGCTGTTGTACGTTTTCATAGAGCGTGTAGCCCGCGTGATTTTCAATTCCCTGTCTTGCCAACACCATTGCATATACGTTGGTGCCGCACGCCCACAGTGTTTCGTTGGCAAGCACCGGGGCGGCAGTGCGCAGATATTTTTTGCAAAATTCCCGGTCAAATGCAAAAAAGCCCCGTAACGTGCCGCGAAACGGCGTTTTTCCAAGCAGGATACAGGTGACCAGAAACAGGGTTTGCACCGTGTAGCTGATGCAGGTACCCCACGCTGCACCCCGCAGCCCGAGGGCGGGAAAGCCGAAATGCCCGCCGATGAGACAGTAGTTTGCGGCAACATTGACGGCAACGGCAATCCCCGAGGAGACAAGCGGCAGTCTGACACACTCCACCGAGCGCAGGCAGATGCACAGCACCTGGGAAACAATCAGAAACGGCACCGCTATGGCATAGATGCGAAGATAGGATGCCGCCAACGGAACGGTTTTTACCTCGTCGGTAAAAATGCTTGCCAGTCCGGCGGGGAAAAGAGCCAGCGCGCCCGCAAACAGTGCGCCGAAACCAAGTGCCACCGAAAGGGCAAAGCCGAGGCACCGGAAAATGCTTTTCCGGTCCTTTGCCCCCCAATACTGGGAAAGCAGTGCGGAACAGCCCGAGGCAAAGCCGAAGCAAATCACATTCAGAAGAAAGCTGAACCTGGATGCCACCCCCATTGCGGAGGTGGCGGCATTGCCGATCCCCACAATCATAGCGGTGTCAATCAGCGTGCCGCACGAGGTCAGCAGATTCTGAAACGCGATGGGGAGAGCAAGGGATAGCGCGGTGCGATAAAAGCCCGCACCGCCGGAGGGCTTGAGAAGCTTTTCAGACATAAATCAAGGTGCCGCACTGCGGCAAAGGACACAGAAAACTGCCGCGGTGCGGCAGTTTTTCTTTTTTCGGCGCGCCTTGCGGCGCGGTCTGGTATTCGCGTCTTGCGGCGCGGTTGGATTTTCGCGTCTTGCGGCGCGGTTGGATTTTCGCGTCTTGCGGCGCGGTCGGGCGTTGTGTTATCGGAATTTCTTTTCCGCCTCGGCAAGCCACGCGCCGATGGTGCCGGCAATTTTCTTCATACTGCCCGCCTCATAGGGGATCAGCAGTCCCGCGCTCTTCACCAACTCTCCGAAGGTTTTGGTGCCGGCAAGGTCAACAAAGGCGAGATATTTCCGGAATGCCGCATCGTGATCCTTCATCGCCTCACACCAAAAGCCGAACGCAACCGACTGCGCCATACAGTAGTCGATATAGTAGAGCGGGTGCAGGTAAATGTGCAATTGCCTTTGCCAGCCGGCACCTCTGCCGTAAAACGGCAGGTCGCCGAAATGCAGATGCGGGCGGTATTCCTTTTCCAGCTCCAGCCAGATTTTGTTGCGCTCGTCGGGCGTGAGGTTTTCGTTTTCATACATCCGGTGCTGAAAATCGTCCACCATACAGCCGTAAGGCAGGAAGGTCAGTGCGTCGGCGGCGTGTCCCAGCTCGTATTTTTCGGTCTGTTTGCCGAAAAACAGATGATGCCACGGCTCGGTGAGAAATTCCATAGACATCGAATGCACCTCGCACGCGTCAATGGACGGGCTTCTGTAAAAGGAAGGAATATTATTGGCAAAGGAGCGGTAGGCGGCGAAGGCGTGACCCGCCTCGTGCGTCAGCACGTCCACATCCCCCGCGGTGCCGTTGAAGTTGGAAAAGATAAAGGGCATCCGGTAGGCGGGGAGATCGGTGCAGTAGCCGCCGGGTGCTTTGCCCGGGCGGGACAGCACGTCAAACAGCTCGTTGCCGAACAGTGCGTCGGCAAATTCCGCGGTTTCTTTGCTCATTTCGGTATACATTTTCCGCCCTGCCGCCAGAATTTCATCCGGCGTGCCTTCGGGCTTGGCGTTGCCGTCGGCAAACATCAGCGTGTTGTCCCAAAGCATTATTTCGTCCACGCCGATGCGTTTTCTCTGCGCCTCGTGTACCTCGGTGGCAACCGGAACCACATCCCGCCGGATCTGCTCGCGGTAGGCGGCAAGCTCGTTGTAGCGGTAGCAGTTTCTGCCGAGGCGGTCATAGCCGAGCTCCAGATAATTTTTGTGCCCCAGTGCGCGCGCCTGCGCGTTGCGGTTTTTCACCAGTCGGTCATAGAGTGTGTCAAACTCCTCACGGTGCTTTTCAAAAAACGCCGCTTCGGCAAGAAAGGCGCGATGGCGTACCTCGCGGTCGGGCGAGAGCTTATAGGGCCCCAGCAACGGCAACGGCAACTCTTTGCCGTCAAACACGGCGGTGGCACTGCCGTAGAGTTTCTGATATTCACTGGCAAGGCGGTTTTCCTCGCTCATCAGCTCCATAATGGCGGGCGAGAAGCTGCGAACCGACATTTCAAGCCCCTCAAACAGCAACTTGCCGAATTCCTTTTCGAGAGCCGCGCGGTGGGGGGAGGCAAGGAGAGATTGCATCACACCCTGCATCGCCTCCTCAATCACGGGCGACTGCTCGTCCGCAAAGGTCTGCTCCGCTTCATAAAAGGGATCCTTTGTATTGATGGTATGGCGGATATAGGCAACCGTCATCATTGTCTGAAAACGGTCCTGCTCCTCCAGGATGGCAAGAAAAGCCGCTTTTGCCTCCTCCGGGGTGGCGGCGGCACGGATTTTTTCGGCGGCGTTGGCGGCGTCGGTGCGGATTTTCTCCACATCGGGGCGCACATACGGAATATCACGGAATTTCATTGGCACAGTTCCTCCTTACATTCATTATTTTGATTTTATCATATTTTACCCGGATTTTCAAGCCTTTCGCACAAAAACACCGGACTTGACAAAAAGGGCGAATTGCGTTAAGATAAAAGCAGAAATCACACGTTGGAGGAAAGCATATGCTGACAGATATCGATTATGCGGCGCGCGCCCGCGCCGCGGGCTACCGGATGTATTTTGCGGCAGAGGGAGATTCTGAGGGTAATTTCCGTTTGCAGAGTATCGAACCCGCAAATCCTTGCTGTAACTGCTATTCGGTGGCAAAGGCGTTTACCGTAACCGCCTTCGGGATGCTCGCGGATCGCGGGCTTCTTGCCCCGGAGGACAAGCTGGCAAAATATCTTTCCCCGCTTTTTCCCGCGGGGTGCGACCCGAGATGGTATGATATCACGCTGGACGAGCTCCTGCGCCATCGGGCGGGAATCGGGACAAGACTGGATATCGATGCCGAGGATGCGCGCGCGTTTTTTTCGGATTACCCGGCATACGTGATGAGTTTTGGGCTGATTTATGACCCCGGAACCGATTATCGGTACACGGACGCCGCCTATTATCTGCTTTCCCGCGTAATCAAAGCCGCGTGCGGCAAGGACCCGGCGGAGCTGTTGCGCCCGATTTGTATGAAAACGATGCACTTTGCGGAATTTGCGTGGAGCGTTTGCCCCGAGGGGTACTGTATGGGTGCCACGGGCTTGTATTTGCGCACGGAGGATCTCCTCAAGCTCGGTGTGCTGTATCTGCGCGAGGGAGACTGGATGGGCGAGCGCGTGATTTCAAAGGAATGGGTGCGCACGGTGCTTGCCCGCGGGTATGAATTTCACAGCATCGGCGGCGGGTGGTTCTCCAAAGGCGGAATGCGGGGGCAACGGGTTGCCTTTTCGCCCGAAAAGGGGCTTGCCGTGGCGTGGAATTCGTTTGAAAAAAAGGTTGATCCTGCGGTGATGCTGGGGTTTGACACCTGACGGCGCGGCTTTTCGGGAACGCCGAGCCGGAAGAAACAAAGCCACCGACTGCCCTCGCTTCCGGGTAAAAGAAAAAACGGCTGAGCGAAAGGCTCCGGGCAAAATGCAAAAACGGCTGAGCGAAAGGCTCAGCCGTTTTTTGTTGCGACTGCCGTGCGGCAGATACCGATCAGTAAGCACGCACCTCGAAAACCGACACGTTGGGTGCACCGTTGGTGGAAAGGAAACGGAATTCCACGCGGTCACACAGGACGGGAGAGAAGGTGAGCGCATTGCGGCGATGGCAGTTATCGCGCACACGCTCGGTATGCACGTGCTCATCGCCCTTGAAGAAGCACACGTCATAGTCCTTTACCAGCTCGGCGGGAACGCCGGGGCGTTGCTGACGCTGGCGGTTGGGTGCCATCGTAACGCGGATGGGATAGTGGAAATCCGAGTCAAAAATCAATTCCACCGAGGTAAGGGTCTTTTCTCCGTTCAGGTGCATCGTCAGCACCTCGCCGCCGGCGGCAAGCCCTTCCGACACCCAGCCGTTCTGCTCGTCCCCCAGCTTTCGGGAAACCCCGTTGACCACCTTTTGCGGTTCCGCGCCCGTGCGATTGCCGGTGGCGGTAAAGGTTGCCCCGCGTGCCAGATCCTTCCCGTCGGTGTTGAGAATACCGGGCAGGAACCCGCCGTAGCGGAGAATCTTCTGCTGAACCTCGCCGACGTGCGGGGCAAGTGCCCGCGGCAGGCATCCGTATTTTGCGCACAGTGCCGCGGCAATGCCGACCGCCTCCCCGCCGATGGCACAGGTGCCGATGATGCGGGTGCTGGCAAGCCCCAGACGCGTGGTGGAAATGTCTCTGCCCGCCATAAAGAGGTTTTCAATATTACGGGAATAGTAGGAGCGGTAGGGGATGGAATAGACCCCGCGGTAAAAGGTGCAGTCCGAGGGGAGACGATCCTTATCCAGCAGTCCGTGCGGGGCGTGCATATCCACACACCAGCCGCCGTAGGCAACCGCGTCCTCAAAGTCTCTGTGCGCTAAAATGTCGTTTTCGGAGAGAATGTAATCCCCCATCAGGCGGCGGCTCTCCCGAGTGCCGGGCAGTGCGCCCACCCAATCCAGCGCGTAGTTTTCGGCGTGATGCTCGTGCACCCCTTCGTTGCAGTTTTTGATGTGATCCCAAAGCCCGTAGCAGTACGCCATCAGATCGTCACGGATGGTTTCAAAGTCGGCGATGATGTCATCCCCTTCTCCCATCAGCTCCAACCACCAGTAGCCGTAGTCAATGCAGGCGGAGCTGGTCATAGAGGTGCGGCGGTATTCCTCGGGGTCGGGCGAATCGCTGCAATCGATTTTCTCGCGCATTTCCACACAGTGAATGCGCTTTTTCAGCTGTTCTTCGGTCAGCTTTTTCGCAAACCGCGGCGGGGTAAAGGAAACGGGATGCCCCATATTGACCGCGCGGAGCAGGATTGTGTTGCCCATACGGTCATTGTTTGCTTTTTCGGGTGCGTGCGGTTCGCCCGTTTCCGAGGCAGGCTCACTGCCGGTGCGGAAATCCGCCCCCGCAAAGTAGCCGAGCGTGCCGTTGCCCGTAGCGTCCGCAAACAGGGGGGCGGTCAGACGGTAGCGCATTTCGGTGGTTTCCTGGAAGCAGGAAATCGCCGTAATCCTATTTTCCTTGGTTTCCACGTCATACATCACGGTGTTGAGAAACAGAGTCAGATTTTTTTCGGCTTTGGCGGCGTCAAACAGCACCATATCCCACACGGAGTAGGAAAAGTTTTCGTTGTGCGCCTTGTTTTCCAGCATCAGCTCATACAGCAGTCCGCCTTCGGCATAATCAGGCTGTTTGAGGCTCTGATCCGCGCCCGAGATATGGATTCTGATTTCGCTGGACGCGTTGCCGCCAAGCACCGGGCGTGCGTGTACCAGCGCGGTTTTCGCGCCATCTCTTGCCGCCGCCAATGCCGCGCAAAGACCCGACATTCCGCCGCCGACCACCACGACATCAAAATGCTGTTCGCTGTATCTTTTGTCCGCTTTGTTCATCTTTTTCTCCTTTACCGATAAATTTCCAATTCTATTATAAGACAAAATCTGTTTTCGGTCAAGCCATTATCGGCAATGGGGCAGACATAAATTGCTGACTTGCTTTCAGACCGGAAAAAAGTGTTCCTCCACCGCGGCACACAGCCAATGATAAACCGGCAGGTGTAGCTCCTGAATACGGTAGGTTTCTCTGTCCCCCGCGTGTATCACGATATCACTGACGGCGTCCAGTGCGCACGCGCGCTCGCCCGTGAGGGCAATGACGCGCATCCCCACGGCTCCGGCGGTTTTTGCCGCCGCCACGATGTTGGGGGAATCCCCCGAGGTGCTGATGGCAAGCAGAACGTCATTTTTTCTCCCCAGTGCAAAAAGCGTTTGCGCAAAGACCAGCGCGGGGTCCTCGTCGTTCATAAATGCCGTCAGCAGGGCGGACTGCGAATGCAGGGAAACGGCGGGCAGTCCATTTGCCAAGCGTTTGCCGATGCGCTCCGCATTCTCCCCGAACGCGGCAAGCTGCGCCGCGGTCAGCGGCCGTTTTTTGAGAAAGCCTTTCATCAGCTCTCCCACGATATGGTCGGCATCTGCGGCACTGCCGCCGTTGCCGCAAAGATAAAGCCGGTTGCCCGCCTCAAACGTGCGGATGAGGAGATCTCTGCTCTCCCCGATTTCTTTTTTGCAGTTTTCCAGCTTCGGGTATCGCCCGATCAGCTCCTGTAAGCTCTCCATTTTTCACCTTTCCGCGGCTTTGCGCCGCTTTTTCCGAAAGCTTGGGATAGGTGCGGGGGTCAAAATGCGTCCTCCGCGGTGTCCCCTGCCGCCAGCGCGGCATAGTTCCCCAGCTCCTCACCGAGTGCGGCGGGGAGAATCCGCACCGCCGCAAGGGATGCGGGCAGTGCCTCCTGTTGCAGTTCCTGTTCGGCTTGTGCCTGCAACAGCTCTTTTGCACGCCCGTAAATACTGCCGATGATAATAACCTCCGGGTTGAGGAGATCCACGAGAACGGCAAGTCCGCGCCCCAGCATCTGCCCGCAGGTGCGGAAAACGGCAAGTGCCGTGGGATCCCCCTCTTTTGCTGCGGCGGCAACGCGTGCGGCGGTGATTTGCGGCAATTCCGCCCGGCTCTTGCAATAGGCGGTGGAAAAGCCCGCCTGCAATCGCTCCTCGGCGGCGGTGGCGGCAAATCGCGCGATTCCCCCGCCGCTGACAAAGCCCTCAAACGACCCTGCCTTGCCGTATCCCACGGGGCCGAACGGTGCCATCCGCAGATGTCCGATCTCGCCTGCGTTTCCGCACACGCCGCGGTAAAGGCGTCCGTCCAGAACAAGCCCCGCGCCCATTCCGGTGCCGAAGGTCAGAAAAATCATATTCCGGGTTCCCCGTCCCGCCCCGTATTTCCATTCGGCAAGGGCGCAGGCATTGGCGTCGTTTTCCAATCCGACTGTGCCGTGATAGCGGCTTTGCAGGTAATCCGTAATTCTGACCTCGTCCCAGCCCGGCAGGTTCGGCGGGGAGAGAATAACCCCCCGCGCCGCGTCCAGCGGGCCGCCACAGCTGATGCCGATGCGGGAAAAATCGTCTGTCAGCTCCTCTGCCGCAAGGCACAGCTTTTCCAGCATCGTATACGGGGGGAGCGACAGATCGGTGGGGATCCTTCGCGTGGCGGTGATTCTGATACCGTCCTGCGTCTTTTCGCCGATACAAACGGCACATTTGGTGCCGCCGATGTCAAATCCGACCATCAAAAAACCTCCTTTCGATGATTTTATCTTATCACGGCAAAGGGACTTGCAGACAGTGTATTTCCGTGATATAATGAAGAAAATCAACACTTTCGGAGGAATTATGGAAAAACAGCTTGCGTGGTTTGATTCGGATCTTCCGAGCGGTGCCGATTATACAACCGAACGGCGCGTCATTCGGGCGGGAGAGTATTTCCCCCCGCACTGGCACGATTATTTTGAGTTGGAGTTGGTGCTTTCCGGTGAGGGCGAACAGGTGTATAATCGGCAAAAATGCCGCCTTGGGCGGGGGTCGGCTACCCTGATGACCTATTATGATTTTCACGAGTTTCGCGCCGGGAGCGAGATGGAGCTGCTTAAAATACAGTTCAACGGGCGTGCGCTCCCCGAGGAATTGACCCGCGCATTGCTCCTTTGCCCAAAGCGGTTCTGCTTTTTGTTGGAAGAGGAAGGGATTGCAAAGGCGACGGCATATTGGGAGCAGCTCCACGCAGAATCCCCTGCGCGTGATGCGTTTTCCGGAATTCTTGCCCGCGGTTCGCTTGCCTCTCTTGCGGTGCTGTTTCTCCGGCAGGCGGGGGGCGGCGGAGCGGCATCGGCACAGCCCCTGCCGCTCCAAAAAGCGGTTGCCGCCGTGCATACCCGTTTCCGCGAGGAGCTGACGCTGGGGCGGCTTGCTGTCGAATGTGCGGTGACACCTAATTATCTCGGTGCGCTTTTCTCACACCGTTTGGGGGTTTCTTTCTCCGAATACCTCAACACGGTGCGCTTGCGCCACGCCTGTGACCTACTGATCGGCACCGATCTCACGGCAAAAGAGATTGCTTTTGCTTCGGGCTACGGCTCTGCGGAATACTTTCAGTTTGTATTCCGGAAAAAGCTCTCCCGCACCCCGCAGACCTTTCGCAGGGAGGCGGCAAAAAACTGAAAAAAGCCCCCACGGGTGGGGGCTTTTTGATTTTTGGCAGAATGCCGGTCAGGTTGCCCGATAAAGCATCGGGGTAAAGCGAATGCCGTTGACGGTTTTTCCGCTGTACGGTTTCCTCATATCCGTTTCCTTTTGACAATGTTTTTTGGTGCGCAGATTAGGGAAATGCCGTTTTCTGCCGGATAATCAGCTTTCCAGCAATTGAATTGCCTGCAAATACCGGTTTGTCCGTTCGATATCTCCTTGCGTCACCCGTTCCAGCCGGGACAGGTCGCTGTTATGGCGCAGATCGGCGAGCTTGACGGCTTTTGCTACCGGATTCTGCCTCAGGGCGGCAACGTATTCCATATACGGAACGGCTTCATTGTGTGTCATCAGGGCAATTGCCGACAGCACACGCTCGCCAAAGCCCAGCTTTCGGATGTCGTCCATCGTGTAAGGGCTGTCCTCCACCACATCGTGCAAAAGAGCCACGATGGTGGTGTCCTCGTCCTCCATTTGCTCTGCCAGGTGAAACGGATGAAAAGCATACGGCGTTCCGCTTTTGTCTTTCTGATTTTTGTGTGCCTCAAAGCACAGATTCAGCGCAATTTTCGTCATTTTTGTATAAATCATAAAGCTCCTCCTTATCGTGCCGTCTTCAGTATAGCATATGATTCCTATGATGTAAAGAGCAAAGTGTTCGGTTGCCGCCGAAAGTGAGATCGTTTATGGAAGGCTCAAAACGGTGAATCGCGAATCAGTAAGCCTCCCGCAGATTTCATCTGCGGGAGGCTTACTTGAAAACTGACTGTGAATATGGTATCATTGCGAAAGTAACTGCCGGAGAACCGGACATTTGCGGATGCTGGCGGTTGAGTGACGAATTATCTTATCAGGCGGGAAAATACGTCCTTACCGTTCATATTGCGAAGAAAAAGGGAGAGGAGGTACAATTGCAAATCTCATTTGATGATGCAGAGGTATTGAGAAATCCTTAGGTTGCCTGTACAGTGATTTATCGTGTGTAAACTTAATGAGATTTGGGCGGGGAACCCCGGATGGCGGTGAGCCGCCTGCCGGGTGGTTTGATTCCGCCCTAACGGGTTCAAAACAAAAAAGCACCCCATCGGGATGCTTTTTTTACTTTGGAGGCGCCACCCGGAATCGGACCGGGGATAAGGGTTTTGCAGACCCGTGCCTTACCGCTTGGCCATGGCGCCGTGACAAATTGCTTCTGTATTATACCAAAGGATTCCGCATTTGTCAAGGGGTTTTTCGGGATTTTGAAAAAATATTCCGGGGCGGGAAAAGAACGGATGTCCGCAAAGATGATGCGAAGCCGCGGAATGCGGACACAAAGACCAAAATCGGGGTGCAACAGGCACAAACGCGGGAAAAAGGCGCAGAGGGGGATGGGCGGTTTTGACGGGTGCTGTCAGCCGACGCGGGTCAGCAACGATATGGCGGTGACCACGGAGAAAAGTACGGCGGAGCCGAGAAAGACCGCGGAGGTGACGCGGAGCCACAAAATGCGAATGCGAAGATTCAACGCGGAAAAAAGAATTGAAAGCGCAGAGAAGCCCCAAGCGGCAACCGAGGAAACGACCAGGAAAAAAGCAAGAAAGATGCCTGCCGCCGCGGCTCCGATGGCGTTGCCCGCGCTTCCGGTGTCGCCGTTGTCGGCTTGCCCGATGCCCCGCAGCTCCGCGCCGAAAACCAGGGCGAAAACCGTGCAGATCAGGGCAAGCACCAAAAAAATCAGAGAAAGCGTAAAGAAAACCTTGTTTTTTCTTTGCATCCGGCAAGTCTCCTTTCCAAACATCCTTTGATTTCAGTATAGCAGGGACACGGGATTTTGTCAAGATGCGGGGAAAATAAAAAACACCCAACAAAGTGGGTGTTTTCCGTTCTGGAGCGGATTACGGGGCTCGAACCCGCCACCTCGACCTTGGCAAGGTCGCGCTCTACCAAA
>CAKSPL010000016.1 GCA_934481325.1 uncultured Eubacteriales bacterium
AAATATGCCCGCGCACGGGCAAGCATCCCTTTCATACAGCCTCTCCCTCTGGGCGCGGACGCGCCCCCGTGATTGTATTCAAAATTGTAATTATATTTTGAATATATACAAATAATATCATATTGAATATAATTTTGTCAAGGGGGTGAGCGGAATATGGGTCGGTTTGTGCCGAAAAAACAGGATAAAGAGGTCATTTCCATTCGCATTTCCGCCGAAACCGTGCGCACCGTGGATGCACAGGCGGCAAAGTTTGACATCAGCCGGAACGAGTTCATCAACCAGTGCATTCTGTTCGCATTGGAGCATATGGAGCAGGATGAAAAATAAAATCCTGCAAAAACTCCGTCGGGGGGTTGACAAAACGCAGAAAATGGGGTACAATAATAAAAAAATCGGAAGGAGAACCGAAAAAATGAGAAAAAGGGTGCAAAATCGGTGTTCTCTTTCTGTCCGCGCGGGTGCGGGGCGGTTTTTTGCGGGCGCAGTGCGGGTTTTTTCGTACTGCCCCTTTTATTTTGCGTGGATGTTTTCCCAAAAAAGCAGTCCGCAGGCGTTGCCGACCCCGGTTTTTTTCTGAAAACGGAACGAAGCGGCGGCTCCTTGCGGGGAGCCGCCTTCATTTTTGAACAGCGAGAGGTGCAGGATGAACCAACTGGAAAATGCAAGAAACGAGATTGACCGGATTGACGCGGAGATGCGCCGTCTGTTCCTTGCCCGCATTGCCGCGGTGAAGGAGATTGCCGACTACAAAAAAGAACACGGCTTGCCCGTGCTGGATACGGCAAGGGAGGAGGCGGTGATCCGCCGCAATTGCGAGCGGCTGGACGACCCGGCAATCGAGCCGTACTATACCGAATTTCTCAAATCCACGATAGCGGTCAGCCGTGCGTATCAGAACGAGCGACTGCGCCGGATGCGCGTGGCGTACTGCGGCACCGAGGGGGCGTTTGCGGCACTGGCGGCAAAACGGCTGTTCCCGGGTGCGGAGCGGATGGCGTTTCCCACCTTTGAGGCGGCATACCGCGCGGTGGAGGCGGGAGAGGCGGACACGGCAGTGCTCCCGCTGGAAAACAGCACGGCGGGCGAGGTCGGCAGTGTGACGGACCTGCTGTTTTCGGGTTCTCTTTACCTCAACGAGGTACTGGACGTTGCCGTAACGCACGATCTGCTTGGTGTAAAAGGGGCAAAAAAAGAGGAGCTCCGCACCGTGGTCAGCCACCCGCAGGCACTTTCTCAGTGCGCGGAATACCTGAAAAAGCTCGGGGTGGAGACGCAGGTGTTTTCCAATACCGCGCTTGCCGCGGAATATGTGAAAAACCGGAACGACAAGGGGCTTGCCGCCCTTGCCTCCGCCGAGAGCGCGGTACTGTTCGGGCTTGAGGTGTTGGAGGAGAACGTCAACGACAACGGGGACAATACCACGCGATTCGGCGCGTTTTCCCGCCGGAAAAACGTTCCCGAACGCACGGGAAAGCGGGAGGATGAAAATTTTCTCCTGGTGTTTACGGTGCGCAACGAGTCGGGGTCGCTGGCGGGGGCACTCAATATCATCGGGGCGCACGGCTTTAACCTCCGGTGCCTGCGCAGTCGCCCGATGAAGGGCTTGCGCTGGACCTACTATTTTTACGTGGAAGCGGAGGGCAACGTCAATACCGCGGAGGGCGAGGAGATGCTGCACGAGCTTTCCGCCATCTGTGCAAAACTGCGGCTGGTGGGAACCTACTATGCCGACAACGTGCGCTGACCGGGGGGAAGTATGCAAAAAATAGCGGTGCGGCAAGGGAATGCCGCGTATGACGTGACCGTTTGCCCCGGCGGGCTTGCCCGCGTGCGCGAGGTATTTGACCTTGACCGCCGGGTGCTGATTGTAACCGACGACGGGGTGCCGCAGGCACTTTCCGCGGCGGTGGCGAGCGCGTGCGGGGCGGCGGAAATTTATCGCTTTCCAAAGGGAGAAAAAAGCAAAAATCTTCACACGTATGGGGGGATATTGTCCGCCGCGCTTGCCGCGGGGCTGACGAGAGGCGACGCAATCGTTGCCGTTGGCGGGGGCGTGACGGGGGATCTGGCGGGCTTTGCCGCCGCCACCTATCTTCGCGGCATTGATTTTTATAACGTCCCCACCACCCTGCTCTCGCAGGTGGATTCCTCGGTCGGGGGAAAAACCGGCGTGGATTTTGAGGGCGTGAAGAACGCGGTGGGCGCGTTTTACCCGCCCCGCGGCGTGCTGATTGACCCGGCGGTGCTTTTCACGCTCCCGCTCCGGGAATTTCGCGCCGGGCTTGCGGAAATCGTGAAAATTGCCGCCACCTGCGATGCGGAATTGTTTGAAATGCTGGAAAAAACCGAGTTTCCGTGGGGGAAATCCGCGGGCGGAGAAAGCCCGCTCACGGCAACTCCGCTCACGGCAACTCCGCTCACGGCAGACCCGCTCGCGGGAAATCCGCTCGCGGGAAACCCGCTCGCGGCGAATCCGCCCTCGGACGCCCCGGTGGGGGAGGCACTCCCGGCGGGATTTTCCGCCATCCTTGCCCGCGCGGTGGAAAACAAGCGGAACGTCGTGGAAAAGGATCCGCTGGAAAAGGGATTGCGGCGGGTGCTGAATTTCGGGCATACGCTGGGTCACGCGGTGGAAAGCGCGGCACACGGTGCGCTGTTGCACGGGGAGTGCGTGAGCATCGGGATGCTCCCCTTCGCCTCGGGCGAGGCAAAGGCGCGGCTTTTCGCTTTGCTTGAAAAAATCGGCTTGCCGACGGAAAATCCGTTCGGTGCGGCGGAATTGTTGCCGTATCTTACACACGACAAAAAAACGGTGGGACGGCAGATTGTCACCGTGCAGGTGGACGCCGTCGGGCAGTATGCGCTTTTGCCGCTGTCCGTAGAGGAAATTCTGAAAAAAGCGGGGGGAACGGTATGAAAAACACATTCGGAAACGCACTGACGCTTACGCTGTTCGGCGAGAGCCACGGCGCGGCGGTCGGCGCGGTGTTGGACGGCATCACGCCGGGATTGCCCGTGGATGAGGGCGAAATCGGCGCAATGCTTTCCCGCCGCCGCCCGCAATCCGGGCTGGACACCGCAAGGCGCGAGCCGGATCACTTTCGGATTGTGAGCGGCGTGTTTGAGGGCAAAACCACGGGAACGCCGCTGTGTATTCTGATTCCCAATGAGGATACCAGAAGCGAGGACTACACGCGCGGGGTGGCGCGCCCCTCCCACGCCGATTTTGCGGCATATTGCAAATACCACGGCTTTGAGGATTATCGCGGCGGCGGACACTTTTCGGGCAGGGTGACCGCGGCATTGGTGGCGGTCGGCGGGCTTCTGTTGCCTGCCCTTCGGGCGTGCGGTGTGGAAATCGGCACGCATATTCTCTCGCTCGGCGGCACGGAGGATGCCCGCTTTTCTCCCGACCCCGCAGAAGAGCTTGCTCTGCTTTCCGCGCGCGATTTCCCGACCCTGAGCCCCGAGGCGGGCGAGAGGATGAAGGCGGCAATTCTTGCCGCAAAGGCGGAAGGGGATAGCGTGGGCGGTTGCACCGAAACCGCCGTAATCGGGTTTCCGGCAGGCGTCGGAGAGCCGTTTTTCGATACCGTTGAGGGGGTAATTGCCCGGGCAATGTTTTCCGTCGGCGGTGTCAAGGGCGTGGATTTCGGGCTGGGCTTCGGCTTTGCCGAGGGGCGCGCCTCTGCGTGCAACGATGCTTTCCGGGTTAAAAACGGAAAAATCGTCACCGAAACCAATCGTTCGGGCGGGGTTAACGGCGGCATTTCCAACGGAATGCCCGTGGTATTCCGTTGTGCGGTGCGTCCCACTCCCACCATTGCCACAGAGCAGGAAACGGTGGATTTCCGGAGCGGTAAAAATACCGTGCTTTCGGGTAAGGGCAGGCACGACCCCGCAATTGTGCGGCGCATCTGCCCGGTAATCGACAGCCTGACCGCGCTGGTGCTCTGCGATTTTCTGATCGGGCGTTTCGGCACCGACGCACTGCTTGAAAGGGGGTTCCGATGAAATACGGACTGATCGGTGAGCGTCTTTCCCATAGCTATTCTGCGGAGATTCACGCAAAAATCGGGGATTATCCGTATGAATTGCGCGAGCTTGCCCCCGGGGAGCTGGACGCATTTTTCGCCGCGCGGGAGTTTGAAGCCATCAACGTTACAATTCCGTACAAGCAAAGCGTCATCCCGTATCTGACCGAAATTTCTCCGGCGGCGGAAAAAATCGGCGCGGTCAACACCGTGGTCAATCGTGGCGGCGCGCTGTACGGCTATAATACCGATTTTGAGGGGATGCGCTATCTCATCGCGCGTGCGGGCATTTGCGTATCCGGGAAAAAGGTGTTGATTCTCGGCACGGGCGGCACCTCCCGCACCGCCGCGGCGGTGGCGGTCAGCCTTGGCGCGCGGGCGGTTTTCCGCGTTTCCCGCACGGCAAAGGAGGGGGCAATTTCCTATGCACAGGCGGTGCAGAATCACGCGGACACGGAAATTCTCATCAATACCACTCCGGTGGGGATGTACCCGAATACCGCCGGCGTGCCGATTGATATTTCGGCATTTCCGCAATTGTGCGGTGTGATTGACGCCATATATCACCCGCTTCGCACCGAGCTGATTGAGAGCGCCGAAGCGCGCGGCATCCCCGCCGCAGGCGGACTCCTGATGCTGGTGCGGCAGGCGGTGGCGGCGGCGGAACTGTTTTTTGACGGAAAAATCCCGGGCTTTGACGGGGAAACAGCCGTTTCCGACGAAGTAACGTCCGTTTCCGGCGAAAAAATCCACATTACCGACGGGAAAACTCGCATTTTCGACGAAGCAATGCCTGCTTCCGGCGAAAAAACCCGCGTTACCGACGGCGAAACCCCGGTTTCCGAAGGCGTTCGGGCGCGAACCGAGCGCATTTATCGGGAAATTCTTGCCGAAAAGCGCAATATCGTGCTGATCGGGATGCCGGGCGCAGGCAAGACCACGGTGGGGGAAATCGTGGCAAAGCGGCAGAACAAGCCGTTTTTTGACACCGATGAAGCGGTGCTTGAACGAATCGGAATGCCGATTGCCGCGTTTTTTGCCACGCACGGTGAGGCGGCGTTCCGCGAGGAGGAAACCGCGGTGATTCACGCCCTTGCCGGGCAGAGCGGTGCCGTGATTGCCACGGGCGGCGGGGCAATCTTAAAAGAGGAAAACGTGCGGGAGCTGAAAAAAAACGGGGTGCTGGTGTTTTTGGATCGCGACCCCGCGCACATCACGCCCACCGAGGATCGTCCGCTGGCGGCGGGTCGGGCGGCGTTGGAGCATCTGTATCAGGTGCGCTACCCGCGCTATCTTGCCGTTGCCGACTGCCGCGTAGCGGTAAACGGCAACGCGGAGGCGACCGCCGATGCGGTAGCGCAGGTGGTCGCGCGGGATTCCCACTAGAAAAACGCATCCCGTCCGGGGGTGTTTTGCCTGCAATGCACAATGTTGCAACGTATGCGGAAGTGCTCACAAACAATATATACGGGAGTGCTCACAAACGGCGCGGAACTTGCACCGCACCGGGGCTTTGCTCTTGTAAGCGTAAAACCCGCACCGTATGGGGGTTAATTCCGCGGCAAGCGTGGAAACTGTACTGTATAGGGGGATTTTTGCCCTTCGCGGGCGGCAAGCTACACCCGCTTTGCCCTTTTTGATGCGAAACCCGCACCGTGCCGGAGCGTATTCTTTTTATAACGGCGAAGATGGCTGCACCGTGCCGGGGGAAATTCCGCGGCAGGTGCGGAAACTACACCGAACGGGCGTTTTGCCCCAAGGTGGGATCGGAGGAAATCGAAAATGAAAATTCTTGTCCTGAACGGGCCGAATCTGAATTTGCTCGGCATCCGCGAGCCGGAAATCTATGGGCGAGGAACCTATGAGGAGCTGATAGCTCTGGTGTCGGCTCACGCCGCGAAACGCGGCGCGCAGGTGGAATTTTTTCAGTCCAATCACGAGGGGGCGTTGGTGGATGCCATTCAGAACGCGTATTTTTCGGGGGTGGACGGCATTGTGTTCAATCCCGCGGCGTATACACATACCAGTATAGCCATAGCCGACGCGGTAAAGGCGGTGGGGATTCCCACCGTGGAGGTGCATCTCTCGGATGTGGACGCAAGAGAATCCTACCGGCGCGTCAGTTACCTTTCCGAGGCGGCGATTCATACCGTCAAGGGGCGGGGCTTTGCCGGGTATACGGAGGCAATGGATGTGCTGATTGATCGCGCGCGTGAAAAAAACGGCGGGGGACGTGCGGAAAAACAGCCTGAAATTCACTCGTCCGGCAAATGCGGCGGCAACGATAAAATCGGCGGAACCGGAGCAATCGGCGGCAACGGCAAAAATGGCGGAACCGGAGCAATGGGTGAAATCGGTAGAACCGGAAAAGCCGACGGAAACGGCGGTGTCGAATGAAGCTGGTCATAAAAGCCGGGCGTGCCTGCGGCACTGTGGCGGCACCGCCCTCCAAAAGCGCGGCGCACCGCCTGCTATTGGGGGCGGCACTGGCGGCAGGAGAAAGCCGGATACACGGTATTACCGACAGCGCGGATATGCGGGCAACGCTTGCCTGCTTGCCCTCCCTCGGGGCGTTTGCGATGCGGTGCGGCGTGGAACAGACAATCGCCCCCGGCATTTATCCGACGGCTCGGAAAAACGGCAGAAAAACACGCACCCCCGGCGAAACGCTCCCGGCACTTCGGGAAAACGGCGAAAAAATACACGCATCCCGTGAAATTTCCCCGGATGCGGTCGGATTTGACGATGGCGCGGCGGAAATACCGGAGCGTGATAAAAACGGTGGGGGATGTGCGGAAAAACAGCCCGAAATCCACGCGGACGGCGGGTGCGGCGGCAGTGGAAGAGTCGGCGGAATTTCCCCGGATGCGGTCGGATTTGACGATGGCGCGGCGGAAATATCGGCGCGCGGCAAAAGCGATTCGGCGGAGATTGCCCCCGGCGAGATTTCCACGGATGTGATTGTGCGCGGCGGGGGAGAACTGCCGTCCGTGCGGTGGTTCCCCTGCGGGGAGAGCGGCAGTACCCTGCGGTTTTGTATTCCGCTTGCCCTGACCGGGGGGAAAGCCGTTTTTGAGGGAACGGAGCGATTGCTTGCCCGTGGCATCGGCGTGTACGAGGAGCTTTTCGCAAAGCGAAATATTTCGGTGGAAAAAACCGCAAAACGCATCACGTTGGAGGGGATATTGCCGTCCGGTTACTATGAAATCCCCGGCAACGTGAGCAGTCAGTTTGCCACGGGGCTGTTGTTTGCCCTGCCTCGGCTCCCCGGTATGTGTTGTCTGACGATACGCCCGCCCGTGGAAAGCCGCCCTTATATCGACCTGACGCTGGACATCCTGCGGCGGTTCGGCGTTTGGATTATGGAGGTTGAACCGAACCGGTTTCTCATCCCCGGCGGGCAGAGCTACCTGCCGGGCGAGCATACCGTGGAGGGGGACTGGTCCAACGCCGCTCCGCTCCTTGCCCTTGGCGTGCTTGGCGGCAAGGTGCGCGTGACCGGGCTGAACCCGGTAAGCCGGCAGGGCGACCGGGTGTTTCCGGACTTGGCGGAACAGCTTCTTGAACCCGGCAGTGCGATTGACGTTTCCGCCTGCCCAGACCTTGCCCCGGTGCTGTTTGCGCTGGCGGCATTGCAACGGGGCGGCACCTTTGTCGGCACGGCGCGCCTGCGCCTGAAAGAAAGCGACCGCGCCGCGGCAATGGCAACCGAATTGGCGAAGTGCGGCGTGGCGGTAACGGTGGAGGAAAATCGCGTGATCGTACCCGGCGGGGCGCACGCGCCCGCCTCCCCGTTTGACGCGCACAACGACCATCGCGTGGTGATGGCACTTTCCCTCATCGCCGCCCGCTTCGGCGGGGTGATTGAGGGTGCCGAGGCACTGAACAAGAGCTATCCCGCCTTTGCGGACGACCTGCGGCGGTTGGGGCTGGAGGTGCGATATGAGATTTGATGCCGATACCAAAATCCTGATTGTGGGGCTGGGGCTGATCGGCGGGAGCTACGCCGCGGCACTCTCCGAAAAGGGATTTTCGGTTTGCGCCGTGGAAAAGCGGCAGTCCGCCCTCGATTTTGCCCTTGCAAAGGGTTGGATTGCGGCAGGGGTGACCGAGCCGACCCCCGCCCTGCTTGGGGGTGCCGATTTGGTGATTTTTGCGCTTTACCCCCGGGACGTGGTGCGTTTTGCCACGGAAAACGCGTCCTTTTTTTCAAAAGGAGCCTTGCTGACGGACGTGACGGGGGTAAAATGCGGCGTGGTGGAGGCAGTGCAGGCGGCACTGCCGGAGGGAGTGGAATTTATCGGCGCGCACCCGATGGCGGGGCGCGAGGTCAGCGGGGTGGAACACGCCGACCCGGCATTGTTCCGGGGGGCGAACTTTCTCATCACGCCGACCGCGAAAAACAGCCGGGAGGCGGTGGAGGTCTGCCGGGAATTGGGGGCGTTTCTCGGTTGCGGTAGAATTTCCTGCCTTTCCCCCGAGGAGCACGACGAGATGATCGGGTTTCTCTCCCAGCTGACCCACTGCATTGCCGTCAGTCTGATGGACTGCAAGGATGCGGCGCACCTTGCCTCCTACACGGGGGATTCCTTCCGCGATCTGACGCGGATTGCCAAAATCAATGACGAAATGTGGAGCGAGCTGTTTCTGCTGAACAAAAAGCAGCTGTTGGCGGGGATGGACGCGTTTGCGGCAACCTTTCGCGCTTTACGCGACTGCGTGGAGCGGGAGGATGCCGAGACATTGCGCGCGATGATGCGCCTGTCGCGCGAGCGGCGACAGGTGTTTGACGAAAACAAATGACGGAGGAACTGCAATGAATATGGAATACAAACGCAAGCTCCCCACCGCAAAGGAGATTCGGGAAATGTACCCGCTCTCCTCCGCGGCGGCGGAGAAAAAAGCCGAGAACGACCGCGCAATCCGCGAGGTGTTTCTCGGCAACAGTGACAGGCTGATTCTCGTGATCGGCCCTTGCTCCGCCGACCGCGAGGATGCGGTGCTGGAATACGTTTCCCGCCTTTGCGCGGTGCAGGAGCGGGTGCGGGAAAAGATTCTCATTATCCCCCGCATTTACACCAACAAGCCCCGCACCACGGGGGACGGCTACAAGGGGATGCTCCATCAGCCCGACCCCACCAGCTCCCCCAATATGCTGCGCGGACTGCTTGCCATCCGCAAGCTGCATCTGCACGCCCTGGAGGAAAGCGGGCTTTCCGCGGCGGACGAAATGCTGTATCCCGAGAATCACCAGTACCTTTCCGACCTCCTTTCCTACGTGGCGGTGGGGGCGCGCTCGGTGGAAAACCAACAGCACCGCCTGGCGGCAAGCGGACTGGACGTGCCGGTTGGGATGAAGAACCCCACCGGGGGGGATCTGACGGTGATGATGAACTCCGTTACCGCCGCACAGCACCCGCACACTTTCCTGTTCGGCGGGTGGGAGGTGGAAAGCCACGGCAACCCGCTGGCGCACGCGATTCTGCGCGGTTCGGTGGACAGGCACGGCAACACGCAGGCAAACTATCACTATGAGGATCTGAAAATGCTTTCGGAACTGTATGCGAAAAGCGGCTTGCAGAACCCGGGGGTAATTGTGGACACCAACCACTGCAACTCGGGCAAGCGGTTTGAAGAGCAGCCGAGAATTGCCAAGGAAATTCTGCACAGCACCCGGCTGGACGGGGGGCTGTTCCGGCTGGTGAAGGGGTTGATGATCGAATCCTATCTGGAGGACGGCGCGCAAAAGCCCGAGGGCGGCGTGTACGGAAAATCGATTACCGACCCGTGCTTAGGATGGGAAAAGACCGAGCGGCTGATCCTGGAACTGGCGGAATTGCGCTGAGCGCGGTTTTTGAATTTTGTGCGCCGCAACGGTTGCCGGGGTGCTGGCACCCCGGCGGAAAACGGAAAAAAGGAGAAGAAAGCCCCCGAAGGGGCTTTCGGTGACGGGGATGAATCGCGAAGTAAAAAAGAAGATTGCGGCAATGGGCATTGTCTCGGCGGTGCTGTTTTTCCTGTTTGCGGTGCTGACGGTACTGCTTCGCACCGTGGACGTGCAGGCAATCGGCGCGGGCGGAACCGAAATCGGGCTTGCCACCCTGAACGGCGCGGCAAGGGATTTTCTTGTTTACCGCAGTGTTTTGTATACCGTTACGGGGCTAACGGGCTATATGGCGTTCCTGGCACCCGTGTGCTTTCTCGGGCTTGGAGGGTATCAGCTGGTGCGCCGGCGGAGCCTTCGCCTGGTGGACGGCGACCTTTACCTGCTGGCGGCGGTTTACGTGCTGTTGGGGGCGTTTTACGTGCTGTTTGAAAAGGCGGTAATCAACTATCGCCCGATTCTGCTGGGGGCGGAGCCGGAGCCATCCTTCCCCTCCTCCCACACGATGCTGGCGGTGGTGCTTCTCGGCACGGCAATGGCGGAAATCGCAGTCCGTATCCGGGTCAAATGGCTTCTGGCGGCGGGGGAGAGCTTCCTTGGCGTGCTGTTGGCGGTTACGGTGCTTGGCAGGCTGTTTTCCGGCGTTCACTGGCTGACGGACATTCTCGGCGGGCTTTTGCTCGGCGGGGCGTTGCTCACAGCGTTTCTTGCGGGCTTTTTCCTCGTGCGTGCGCGGCAAACTTCCTCTTGCAAAAAACAATCCGTTCGTGTATAATAAAAAAGAGCGAACAGAATCCGGTAAATGAACGACAAAGGAGATTTTACGATGGAGCTTCGATTCAACCGTGCAAGACCGTTTCCCAAATTCTTGTTTACCTTTCTCCTGCTGGCTGTCACGGGGGTGGCAATCTGTATGGTGAGCGTGCGGCAGAACACGCAACAGCTGACCGAATGGTACGGCACGCTCGGCAAATTCGTTTGTGAGCACGACAGACTCCTGATTGCCGTGCTTCTTTGCGTCAACCTGGTCGGGCTGATTGACTTTGTGATTTTCGGCAAGCGCGATGAGGTCATCAACGCCAATTACGAGTATCTGCGCGGGCGCATCGGACTGCGCACCTTTTTCGCACAGTATTTTGCGCCGATTTTTACCGAGGGGCCGTACATTTTTGCCACCGAAGAAAAGAAATCGGCATTTCCCCGAAAGCTGTTCAACACCCTGGCGGGGCTGTTGAAGTTTGCCTGCTGGCTGATTTTCGTGCTGGTGATTGCCACGGGCTTTTACAACCCGGAATTCCGCGCGGTGATCACCGAGGGGAATCACGATTACATCTTCACCCTGCTGGTGCTGTTTGCGTGCATCAATTGCGACGTGTTTTTGTGGGTGCTTTACCGGATTACGCCGTTTTATTCTGCCAGGAGCTATGAGTTGATTACCTATTACAGCGACGGAACAACGACCTCCAGAACCGAGTCCCGGAACAACTTCGTGGCAATGCTTCTCCTCTCGGCGTTCGTATACGCTTATTTCAGCGTGTTTTACTTTGCCGTGTTTGCGGGGAGACTGAAACGGAACGTGGAGACAAACCGCCTTTGCCGTTTCCTCAAAAAGTGCTGTTATGAGGAAAGTATGCTGAATTTCTACCGCGACAACTGATACGCGGCATAAAAAATCCCCCTCCCGGACGTATCGTCCGGGAGGGGGATTTCTTTGACGGAGCGGTTAATTTGCCGGCTCCTCGACAGGGGCTTCCACGCGCCCCTTCATATACCGCCCGATGGCGGCAATCATCCGCAGGGCGTCCGGGCGGATTTCCGGCGGAATCACCTCCAACACGCGGAAGGTTTCAAACGACAGCGCGCCGTCGTAGTGAACGTCACGCAATCCCTCGTAAAAGCTTTCCCAGTCGGTGTAGAAGTTTACGCCGCCGGCGTAGGTCTGCGTATAGGGCATCATATGGCTGTCGGTTCTGCCGTTGTTGTCGTGAATGTGCAACACTTTCAGCCGTTTGCCCAGCGCGTTGATGTATCCGCGCAGTTTTCTGCCCAGCAGGTTGGCGTGGCCTACGTCCAGGCAGAAGCCGAACAGCTCCTCGCCCGCTTCCGCGTTCAGGGTGTCGATATAACGGCACGCCTCGCCCACGTCGGCACAAGAGCCCTCAATCATATGGGAGCCGAAGCCCACAAACAGGTTTTCCAGGCACACGATGACGTGGTATTTTCTCGCCAGTGGAATCATTTTGCGGTAAAGTTCCAGGTTCAGGGCGATTTCCGTTTCCTTGTCAGAGCGGGTGATGGAATGCACCACCATATGCTTTACGCCGAGGTATCCGCACATTTCAAAGCATTTGGCAAGTGCCATCTGCATATATTCGTTGATGTCCTCGCGCTCCTTTGCCCAAATCGGGAAAGGCGCGTGCGACTGGAAAAATTCCACGCCGTATTTCTCGCCGGCTTCCTTAATCGGCTTGTAATACTCGTAAAGCTCCTCAATGGATTTATCGTAAAAGCCGGAGGGGGCAAGCCCTTCCTTGACCCATTTGCCCACCGCTACACCGGGAAAACCGAGGTCCACGGCATTGAAGCCGCATTCGGAAAGCACGCGGAGCGCGTCCGGCGTGTTCTTGCCCGCATAGGCGTTTTGCGTTGCGATTTTCAGCATATCAGTTTTCCTCCTTCGGTGCCTGAATCCGCGCCCGGAATTCCTTGCCCAGAGCCGCAATCAGCGCGAGTGCCTGCGGCTTTACGCTCTGCGGGAAGGTCTGAAGAACGCGGAAGGTTTCAAAATTCAAAACGCCGGTATAGCCGATGTCACGAAGCCCCTCGATAAAGCCGTTCCAGTCGGTATAGAACTTTGTCCCCCATTTGTAGGTCTGGGTCATCGGCATCATATGGGCATCGGTGGTGCCGTCGTTGTCGTGAATGTGCAGGATCGTCAGGCGTTTGCCAAGGGCGCGCAGATACTTTCTCGGGTTTCTGCCCAGCAGGTTGGCGTGACCCAGGTCAAAGCAGAAGCCGAAGCAATCCGCGCCCGCCTCCGCGTTGAGCGTGTCAATATACCGGCAAGCCTCCTCCACGTCGGAGCAGGGACCCTCCAGCACGTGATCCTTGTATCCGCCGAACAGGTTTTCCAGGCACACCTTTACCCCGGTGCGCTTGGCGGCGGGTATCAGTGCGCGGTAAATCTCCATATTGCAGGGGATTTCCTTTTCCTTTGTGGAACGCGTGACCG
>CAKSPL010000017.1 GCA_934481325.1 uncultured Eubacteriales bacterium
GGGCAGGGTGGGGCGCACGTTGGATTGCGCCAGCTCCTTGGGCCAGGTGCGTTTGCCGTCCAAAATATCGCCGAAGCGTTGCACGAGAATGTGTCCCGCGCCCAGCATATTGGTCAGCTCTCCCACCTTTTGCGCGTAGGCAATCGGCTGGTTGAACGGATGGTTGAAGTTGTGGGAGCAAAGGATTGCCACGTTGGTGTTGTTGGATTTGAGATCCTTGTAGGAATGTCCGTTGACCACGGCAAGGTCGTTGTCGTAGTTTTCCTGGCTGACAAAGCCGCCCGGGTTCTGGCAGAAGGTGCGCACCTTGTTTTTGTACGGCTCCGGGTAGCCGATCAGCTTGGACTCGTACAGCACGCGGTTCACGGTTTCCATCACCTCGTTGCGCACCTCCACCCGCACGCCGATATCCACGGTGCCGGGCTGGTGGGCGATGCCGTGCTCGGCGCAAAGGCTTTCCAGCCAGTCCGCTCCGCGCCGCCCGGTGGCAACCACGGTGTGGGTGGCGGTCAGCTCATGGCAGATGCCGTTTTCCTCAATGCGCACGCCAAGACATTTGTTATCGCGAATCAGCAGGTTGTGACATTCGCACCCGAAGCGGATTTCCACGCCGGCGTTTTGCAGATACCGCTCGATGGCGAGGTACAGTTCCTGCGCTTTTTCGGTGCCTAAGTGCCGGATGGGGCAGTCCACCAGTTTGAGCCCCGCGCCGATGGCGCGGCGGCGGATTGCCTTGACTTCCTCGGTGGCGTTGACGCCTTCGATTTTTTCGTCGGCGCCGAATTCCAGATAAATGCCGTCGGTATAGTGAATCAGATCCTCGGCAAACCCCTCGCCGATGAGGGACGGCAGGTCACCGCCCACCTCCGGGGAAAGCGACAGCTTCCCGTCCGAAAACGCGCCCGCGCCGGAAAAACCGGTGGTAATGTGGCAGTAGGGCTTGCAGCCCACGCAGTGCCCCACGGTCGCTTTCGGGCAGTGGCGTTTTTCCACGGACGCTCCCTTTTCCACAATCAGAATTTTTTGTTTTGAGCCGCGGCGGAGCATCTCCAACGCGGTAAAAATGCCGGCGGGTCCCGCGCCGACAATGATCACATCGTATTGAGACAACAAAAAACACCCCTTTTTTACATACTCGCAACACCGCGAGCAAAGGGTGTTGCATATTATTTTAGCATAGTTTTTTCGGTTTGTCAAGCGAAATGCAAAATTCCCTTTCCGCTCTTGCAAAAGGCGTGCGGATATGTTATAATAAAACGGAATATTTCCGAAACGAAGGGAGGCGCGGCGCAATGCAACTGACGGGACCTGCATTCCTTTTGATTTTTCTGCCCTTGTCGGTACTCGTTGCCCTCCCGTTCCGCCGGCGGCGTGCCGAGGTGCTGGCACTCCTTTCGGTGCTTTGGTATGCCCTTGCCAACCTGCACAATCCCACGGGGATGGCGCACGTTTTCGGGCTGGTGCTGGCAGTATTGCTTTGCGCGCGCCTGCCCCGCCGCGCGGGGGCGGCAATCGGCATCACGCTTGCCGTCGGCTCCCTTGTTGCGGCGCGCCTTCTGGCGGAATACGCCGCTTTTTCCTATCCGTACCCCGCA
Organism: uncultured Eubacteriales bacterium; assembly: GCA_934481325.1. GTDB lineage: Bacteria > Bacillota > Clostridia > Oscillospirales > CAG-272 > Firm-07. The sequence continues at coordinate 1,596 of CAKSPL010000017.1, forward strand.
GGGCTGACCTTGCTGTGCCTTGGCACGGTGTCCTTTCTCTCCGACCGGGAAACGGCAAGACCCGCCACCGTGCCGGAGGCGGTTTCCTACCTGCTGTTTTTCCCCACGCTGACGCTGGGTCCCGTTCTCCGCTTTCCCGAATACCTGTCGGCATTGGACACGGGAGCCGACACGCTGGAACGCTTTTCGCGCGGTATTCATCTTTATGCCGCCGGCTTTGTCAAGCGGGTGGGCTGTGCCGCAATTCTTCTGCGCACGCTGGAAGCGGTTTTTGCCTACGGCACCGCGGATATTCCGCATCAGATGTTGCTTTTGATTCTGCCCGCCGCGTATTTTCTCCTTTATTTTACCATCACGGGAACCACCGCAATGGCGCGCGGAGTTTCCCTGATGCTGGGGCTGGAACTGCCACCCGATCACCTGCCGCTGTTTGAGGAGGTGGCACCCGACGAGGCCCCGCGCGGGATGTTTCTCTCGCTCGGCGGCTTTTTGCAGACCTACGTCGGGGATCCGCTCCGGCGGCTTCTGCCCGGGCGCGCGGGGCGATTGCTCGCCGGCACGGCAACGCTGGTGCTGGGGGTGTTCTTCTTTCGCCTGCGCCCCTCCCTTCTCCTGATTGCCCTGCCGATTTTTCTGTTCCGCCTTTGGCGGGTGTTTCCGGAAACACCGCGCACGGCACCGCGAAGGCTGCCGCGGCGCATCCTTTCCGGGGTTGCCTCCTTCCTCTTTACCGCAATTTTCGCAACCGGCATCATCCTCCCGGAGCCGATCCGCTTTTTCGAGCTGTTCCGGATCCCCGGGTCGGCGGATTCCTCCTATCGGTTTTTCTATATTTACGGCACCGTGTCCTGGTCCAATTATCTGTTTATCTGCATCGCGGCAATTCTGGCACTGCTCCCGCTGTCGCGCCTTTGGGTGTGGCTTTTCCGCCGTGTGACCGGCAAAGGGCGGCTTGCCCTGCAGGCGGTTTGGTCGTTGGTGCTGTTCGGCGCGTTTTTCATCACGGCGGTTTACTTTATGCCGCAGTTTCCCGCACTTGCCGAACGCGCGTTTTCCCATATCTATATCTGAGCCGAGAGGAGGAGCCTATGAACGAATCCGGCAATCAACGCACCTATCATCTGTTTGTAACGGCGTTTTTTGTGTGCCTGTTGCTTTCCTTTTCGGTGTATTTTGTGGTGGGGGACGCCCTCGGCACCGAAAACGACATTGCACCCGCGTGCTATGACGGCAGCGTGATTGAGGAAACGGACCCCGTGAGCCGGTTTTTGCACGTCGTTTATCAGAATGAGGCGTCCCTTTCACTGGTGCGACGGTACGAATACCGCGTTTTCCGCGTGGTCAACCACAAAAACGTGATCGCGGGGAGAAAAAATTTTCTGTTTGAGGTCAACGACAGCGACACGGGCTACGGCTTTTTGGAGGATTATATCGGTCAGGCGGCGTTTGACGAGGCGCAGTCTGCCGCAATCCTGGAGGAGCTTTGCCGAAGGCAACGCTATTACCGCGACAAAGGCGCGGAATATCTGCTGGTAGTTATCCCCAATGCGCAGACCGTATACAGCGAGTATATGCCTGCGTATCTCGGTAATATCAGCAAGCATACGCGGCTTTCCCGTTTGGAGGAATACATCGGTACGCACGCCGATGCGGATGGGGAGCGGTTCCGCAATCTGGTAAACCTGACGGATGAGCTTTGCACGCAAAAGGGAGAGGGACTGCTTTACAACAACACCGAAAACTCCCTGAACGCGCTCGGCGCATTTGTGGCGTATCGCGCGGTATATGATCGGTTTTCCCCCAACGTATGGGCAACCACACAGCCGCTTTCCCGCTCGGAATTGTCGTTCAGCCGGTATCAGACGGCGGGAAAGGAAATCGCGCGGGAGGCGGGGCTTGCCGATACCGTGCGCAACGAAACCGTTTCGCTTTCCAATGATACCGCAATGAATTATATCTATCTGCTCAATACCGGCGGGGTTACCCGCACCGCACTCAAGCCCGCCGTGGCGCAGGGGCAGAAAACCCTGCTTTTGCTGCAGTTTTCCTCCAACCGTGAAAAACTGCAATGCGAGCCGTTTTTCTCCAATACCTTTACCAAGGTCACCTATCAGCTCGGCTTTGCCGAGGATGACGCCGTTTTTGAGGAGGCAAAGCCCCGGGTGGTGATTCAGTTCCTGTACGAATGTGAGCTGGATCTGCTCCTGCCGGCAAACGACTGATTCTGCGGCTTTTCCCCGCGCCCGTTCCACTTGCGCCCCGGCGCACCCCGCCCCGGCGCACTCGCCCCAGCACACCCGCCCCGGCGCACCCGCCCCGGCGCACTCGCCCCGGCGCACCCGCATCCCGCGCGACGGCGCGCGGACACTCACATCCCCGCGGCAGACCCGCGGCACGAAATCACGGAGGCAACCGATGTTTTTTGTTTTCGGCATTTATGATCTGTTCTACTTTTTCAAGGGTCCCATTGCGGCTCTGTGTACCGAGCGCAATTACACGGCACTGGTTGCCGTGGGAATGCTTGCGGTGCTGGCAATCTCCTATCTGCTCGGCAGTATCAATTTTGCCCTGCTGATTTCCCGCACCCGCTATCACGACGATGTGCGCACCCACGGCAGCGGCAACGCCGGCACCACCAATGTGCTTCGCACCTACGGGAAGGGCGCGGCAATTCTCACCTTTCTCGGGGACGGCGGCAAGGGCGTGCTTTCCATTGTACTGGCGAGCCTGATTTTTGCCGGCGTGCCGGATTTCCACTTTTTGCAGATGGCGGCGTATCTGGCAATGCTCGGGTGCGTTTCGGGTCATATTTTCCCGGTGTTTTCGCATTTTCGCGGCGGCAAGGGCTTTGCCACGCTGGCGTTTTCGATTCTCGTGCTCAATCCGGTGATTTTCCTCATCATCGCGGCGGTGTTCTTTGCGCTGGTGTTCTCCACCAAGTACGTTTCGCTGGGGTCGGTGGTGGTGGCACTGATCTACCCCGTGATTCTTTCGGCGTTTGAGTTTTCCCTCAAGCCGGGGCTGATGGAAAACCATATGGATTTGTACAATCTCCTTTTGCCCAACGGCACCGCCGTGCTGTTTGCCGTTGCCACGGGAGCCTTGGTGGTATGGGCGCACCGGGGCAATCTCAAACGCATTTCCGAGCGCACCGAGCGCAAGTTGGAGCTGGGAAAGAAAAAAAGCGAGGGCAATGAGTGAACGCGTATGAAACACTTGCCGGCGAGGTGCTGTACGCCGGAAAAAACGGAATTTTTCGCAAGCTGGTCTGCTCCAAGCCGGACGACCGGGCGGTGCTTCGCGCCGCGGGCAGAGTCTGCCTCGTGCGCGGTGCGCTTTGCCTGCAACTGGAAACTTTTCATACCGACGGAAAGGCGACCCACGAGAACCTGCCGATGGCGGCGGACTTTCCGTCGGTGCTGGCAGAGCGGCTTACGGGCTTTGCGCAGGTCAACCTGATGACGGAAGCGGGTGACGCGGAATTGCGGCGCAACAAAAAGGGGAATACGGTTCTGCTGGGGGCGGAAAAGCTGCATAAAAACCGTGCGTTGCTTTCTCCCGCCCCCCACGAAAAGGAAATGGCAGGCAACTGCGGAGCAGTTGCGGTCAATTGCGGAGCAGTTGCGGGCAACGACAAAGAAAAAAAGCGGATTCTCACCGGGAGCGAGCCTTTTCTTCGCCTGCTCGGCGTTTCGGACGAAACCGGGCGGGTCTATGACAAAAAAGGTGCGAAATTCCGTCAGATCAACCGCTTTCTGGAGCTGGTGAGGGACACCTTGCCCGCTCTGCCCAAAGGAAAAATCCGCATTTGCGATCTTTGCTGTGGCAAAAGCTATCTTTCGTTTGCCGTGTATCATTATTTTGCCAACGTTTTGGGATTTGAGGTGTCGATGACCGGGGTGGATCTCAAGCCCGACGTGATTGCCACCTGTACCGATGTGGCGCGCCGGCTTTCGTTTGACGGGCTGGAATTTCTTTGCGGCGACGTGGGCGCGTACGAAAGCCCCGTGCCGCCCGACCTTGTGGTGTCGCTCCACGCGTGCGACACGGCGACCGATCTTGTAATCGGCAAGGCACTCAATTGGCACGCACGGGTGATTCTTTCCACGCCCTGCTGTCATCATCAGTTGAATCGCACGCTGAATTGCCCTGCGCTGTCGTTTCTTTCGGAATACTCGATGCTACGGCAGAAATTCGCCGCCGCGGCAACCGATGCCCTGCGCCTGAAGCAAATGGAGGCGGCGGGCTACGATGTGGCGGCATTGGAGCTGATTGACCCCGAGGACACACCGAAAAATGTGATGCTGCGCGCCGTGCGCCGTGCCGACGCGGGGAAAAATACCGCACGCGAGGAAAAAGCGGCGGGCGAGCTTGCCGCGGCAAGGGCATTTTTGCTGGGAGGGGACAATTAGTATGGATACGCGCAGAGTTTTAAGCTATGTCCGCCGCGCAACGGACGATTACGAAATGATCCGTGATGGGGATCGCATCGCCGTTGGCGTGTCTGCGGGAAAGGACTCGCTGGCACTGTTGGTTGCGCTTGCCGAGATGCGTCGGTTTTACCCGAAAAAATATGAGCTGGTTGCCATCACGATAGATATGGGCTTTGCGGGGGCGGATTTTTCCGCCGTGGAAAGGCTTTGCGAAAGCCTGGATGTGCCGTACCGTGTGGTGAAAACCGAGATTTCCACCGTGATTTTTGACATTCGCAAGGAGAAAAACCCCTGCTCGCTCTGCGCCAAGATGCGGCGCGGCGCACTGCACAGTGCCGCCAAGGAAATGGGGTGCCACGCCGTGGCACTGGGGCATCATTTTGACGACGTGGTGGATACCTTTATGCTCAATCTCTTTTTTGAGGGGCGGATCGGGTGCTTTCAGCCCGTGACTTATCTTTCGAGAACCGGACTGCGATTGATTCGCCCGCTGATTTATATGCCGGAAAAGGAAGTGCGCTATTTTGCAAACAGGGAGCAATTGCCCGTGATCAAATCGCCCTGCCCTGCGGACGGCAATACCGAGCGTGCCGAAATCAAAAAACTGCTCTCGGAGCTGGAACACAAATACAAGGGGCTTCGCTATCGCCTGTTCGGCGCGATTCAACGCGGGGAGGTAGACGGCTTCAAGCCCTCCAATCGGTCCGGGCTTGCATAATTCACGCACACCGAAAACGGAAACAGGTGGCTTTTTATAGGGCGGACTCCTCGGAAATTTGCAAAACTTCCAAAGAGTCTGCTACCTTGACATTGTCTAAAGAAGAAACCCGGCTTTACAGCCGGGTTTCTTTTTATTTTCCGTTTTCGGTCTGCGCCAGAGGAAACTTTTTGAAAAAAGTTTCCTCTGGACTCCTTCAAAAACTTTTACACCGCTGATGCCACACTTCGGGCGTGTGAACCCAAAGCAACGCGAGAGCCTATCAGCCGCCGTCGAAGACGGAGTCCGCAGGTGGTCCTTCAAAAATTTTTACACCGCTGATGTCACACTTCGGGCGTGCGAACCCAAGGCAAAGCGAGAGCCTATCAGCCGCCGTCGGAGACGGAGTCCGCAGGTGGTCCTTCAAAAACTTATACACCGCTGATGCCACACTTCGGGCGTGTGAACCCAAAGCAACGCGTGAGCCTATTCGCCGCCCCGAAGGGGCTTTTCTGCGTCGTCCTGATCCTTGATGCGGTGTTTTTTCTGCGCGCCCACGCGCACGGTTGCCATCGTATTGAAAAAGTTCAGTGCGCCGTCCGCGGTAATGGCAATGCCCACCAGAATCGTCGGCTCCTGCAACAGCACGGCAACAATCAGCGAGATGATTCCCGCGGCACTGGCAATCAGAGAGGCGGTCAGCAAGCCTACCCACTGCCGCATCCCAAACAGCTTGGCATCAATGGCGGTTTGCAGCTTGAACAATGCGTCCGAAAGCACATAAATCCCGGTGCCGAACGGCAGAATTGCCATCAGGTTGTTGGGGTAAATGAAGATCAGCACCGCCAGAATTACGGAAAGGGAGCCGATTGCCAGGTCATACTGGAAGGCAAGGCGGTAAAGGTCATTCGCAAAATACCCCAGCACCCGCGCAAGACCGATCACCGCAAAGCCGATTGCCACAAGATACCGCACCGCAATCGGGGCGATGTCCGCCCACGCCATCAGCGTAATTCCGGTTACAATCAGGAGAGCGGAAGCAATCAGATGCGTGATTTTTGCTTCCTTTAATATATTTGCTCGTCTCATATAATCCTCTTTTCAAAAATTCAATATCCCCGCATACGGGATGCAAAAAGCGTTATTTTTCCTCGGGATTCTTTCGGTGAATTCCTGCAAGAACTACCTTGCCGATTTCTTCCAACGCGGCGGCGGCTTTTTCGGCGGGCATCCGCTTTTCCTCGCGCATCCAGTCGATAAAAATGCCGAGGAACGCGTGGCGAAGAAAGGAGGGCAGCTCCGGCGGGTAATTCCCTTCTCCTGCCGCTAAGGTGATGCTTTCGGTAAACAGCCCGTCAAAGGCTTCCCCGAAATATCGTTCCGACCCCTCCACGCCAACGTTAATGGCAACCTGCCGCATCACGCGGGGGTACAGCAAGGCATAACCCGAAAGAATTTCAAAGGTGGAACGCATCATATCCGGCAGGGATTGCCCGCGCGGGATATGCTCCACGCCGTTTTGGCAGATTTCCTCCAGCACGGCGTAAATGTCCTGAAAATAATAATAAAAGGTGTTGCGATTGACCCCGCAATCGTCCACGATATCGCGCACGGTGATTTTATCCAGCGGTTTTTTGGAGGCGATCCGCAAAAAAGATTCGATGATCGCTTTTTTGGTAAACGAAGGCACAGGATCACTCCTTTCCCAAAGATAATACAGTATCAGTATACCATAAAGACGCAGACCTGACAAGTTATTTTTGTGCAATATTCGTATTTTGCCCAAATTTCGAAAGATTCCTCTTGCAAAAAAATGAACTTTGTGTTATGATTCAATCATCGGATTTCATATTTAATAGGTAGAAAAGGAATAACGGAAATGAAACATATTTTCATTTATAATCCCACCGCGGGGCAGAACAGCAAGGCGGCAATCAAAACCCTGCAAGAGAAAATGAAGGAATATGACGGCAAGCTGGACTACGAGTTTTATCCCACCGCCTGCGCGGGAGACGCAACCGCGTACGCAAAAGCGCGTTGCGAGGCAGAACCCGAAACGCAGATGCGTTTTTATGCCTGCGGGGGTGACGGTACGGCAAACGAGGTATTGCACGGCATCGTGGGGCACGAAAATGCTTCGATGACCTGCTACCCTTGCGGGAGCGGCAATGACTACGTGAAATACTACGGTGGCGCGGAGCGGTTTCTGGATGTTGACGCGCTGGTCAACGCCGAGGAGATCCCGGTAGATATTATGCGCGTGGACGACCGTTACGCCATCAATGTGATCAATTTCGGATTTGATACCTGTGTGCTGAAAACGATGATCAAGGTCAAAAACAAAAAAATCATCGGCGGAAAGCACGCGTACACCACGGGCGTGATGACGGGGCTTCTCAAGGGAATGAACAACAAATGCACCGTATCGGTGGACGGAGAGCGACTCAATAACGGCTCGCTGTTGCTCTGCACGGTTGCAAACGGCTCCTATGTGGGCGGCTCGTTCTGCTGTGCACCGCGCTCCGTGAACAATGACGGACTCCTGGAGGTGTGCCTGGTGCGCCCGATCTCCCGGTTTATGTTCCTGCGGTTGCTGGGGCCCTACACCAACGGGAATCACCTGGACGACCCGCGGTTTGAAAAAATCATTTCCTACCGCCGCGGCAAGACCGTGCACGTGGAGGCACCCAAGGGCTTTGCTTTCTCGCTGGACGGCGAGGTGGTGGAGAAAAACGATTTTACCATTGAAATCATCCCCGGCGGAGTGAAGTTTGCCGTGCCAAAGGCACCTGCCAAGCAGGCGGAGGACGCCGCGGGCGGGCAACCCGAAGAAGAAAAAACCCCCGCAGTTGTCTGACGGGGCGCAAAAAAAGAGAGCCGTCGGCTCTCTTTTTTTGCGCCCGCGCCGGGGTTCACGCCCGCGCCGGGCGGTGGTTTTGTGCTTGAAAGCGTGGCTCTTTTGTAGCGGGGGTGTGCCGCATTGTTTTCTTGCGATGAGGGGTGCTGTGCTGTTTTTGCGGCGAGTTTATGCCGACCTTGCGTCGGGCGGGGGTCGCCCGGCGGCGCGGGGGTCGCTCGCGGCTGTTTTTTGCACCGAACGTTCGCCCGGAAGCTACCGCTTACGGGGTGTCCCTGTTACAGGGTAATCCGGTCAAACGGGGCAAGTTCGGTAAGCATTGCCGCTTCCCGATGGTGACAGGTAAACAACAGGCACTGTCTGCCGTTTTTTGACAGTTGCACTAACAGAGAAAGAAGTGCGGCGGTGCGGCGGTCGTCCAACCGCGCGGCGGGTTCGTCAAAGAGGAACGGCATCGGCTCTCTCGTCAGCAGGTCTGTCAGTGCCATACGGAGCGAGAGATATGCCGCATCTCGGCATCCTGCGGAGAAACAGGCAAGCGGGTGTCTCGTTCCCTCCGCGTCTAACAGCATCGAAAAATCCGCCCCGAGGTGCAGACCACTCGATTCAACATTTTCCGGGCAAGGCTCACTGTGGGCGGGTGCCTGCGAGTATAGAGCACCGGATTCGGCATTTTCCGGGTAGGGTTCACCGAGAGTGGGAGCCTGCGAGTGCAACCCGCCGGAATCGAGATTTTCCGGGTAAGGCTCGCCGGGGGTGGGAGTCAGCGAGTGCAGACCGCCGGATTCGGCATTTTCCGGGCAAGGCTCACCGGGAGTGGAAATCCCCCGGCGCAATTGCCCGAAGATTTTCCCTGCGGCGGCGCACAGAGCGGGGGCGATGTCCCGGCGCAGTTCGGTCTGCGCCGCGACAAGGGCTTCCTCCGCCAGATCCAGCGCGGCAAGCTCTTCCTTTGCCGTTGTCAACCGCTCCCGAAGCTCTGCCCGCGCGCGGGTGAGCGTTGCGGGATCCGTGGCACCGGCGGCGCGCGCCGCCAAAGACTGCCGCGTGGCAGTCAGGCGTGCCTCGCAGGCTTCCGCCTGGCGGTTCAGCATTGCTCTTTGTGCCGAGAGTTCCTCCCTGTTTCCTGTCTGCAACGGGAGAGCTGCAAGCTCTGCCAACCGTTGCGCCACGGCGTCGGGGTTGAGATCACCTACCCGCTCCCGCAGGTATGCGGCTTTCTCGTCGGCTCTGTGTTGCGCCTCCTTTTTGGCAGATATTTCGGAGAGAATCCCGCCCCGTTCTTTGGCGTATTCGCGCAGAACCGCCTCCGGGTCAATCGTGGGAACAAAAGGAACACCGCAGGTGTTTTCCCACACTGTATATAGGGTATTTTGCGTGTCAAGGAAGTTTTGTAGCGTCCTTGAGTAGGCTTCTTTTGCCGCGGAATGTGCCTCGGTGAGCCGTGGCGGCTTCCGCCTGTGGCGCAGTCGGCCATAAATGCCGCACACCAGGGTAATCAGCAGGAATCCGCCCGCCGCAAGCCAAAGATAAATCGGCGAAAACGGCAGGGCAAGATCGGGGGTTTCTCCCATTGACGCGATTGCGGCACAGGCAGTGGCAATCGTAAAAATTGCAAACAGCACGGGAAAAAACCAAGACCATATCATTGGGCGCGCGGGTTCCTTTTTCGGCGCAGTTCTGCCGGGGGCGGGCTGTTTTCCGGGGATTTCCCCACCGGTGCCGCCTTGCCCCAGCGCGGGGTTGGCGTATGGGTTCCCTGGGATTTCTCCGTTGATGCCGCCTTGCCCCGGCGCGGGATTGGTGTACGGTTTTCCGGGAATTTCCCCGTTGGCATCGTCGTGTTCCGGCGTGGTTGCAGGATTGGTGTACGGGTTCCCGGGGATTTCCCCGCCGGGGGTGTTCTCTGTCAAAACGGCTTCGGCGGGGGGTAGCTTCGGTTCAAAGCTACGCAGAGTTGCATCCGCGCGGAAAAAATTCTGTCGGCTTTCCCGCACACTGCCAAGCAGTGTGCCAAGCCCGGAAAGTGCCTCGTCACCCGGGAGTGCCGCCAGCTGTGTTTCCAGTTCCTGCACGCGAAGGGCGGCACCGCGTGCCTCCTCCTCGGTGTGGCAAAGCTCCCGGTATTGCTCCGCCGCCGCGGTCAGGCTTGCCTTTTCCGCGGCGGTGTTCAGCGCGGCAAGTTCGGCTTTGTATTGTGCCAGCTCGTCCGCCTCGTTTTTCTCTCTTGCGGAAAGCTCCGCCAACGCGACGGCGGATTCGGTTGCCGCCGCAATCCGTTTGGTCAGCTCGGCTTCCTCGTCCTCCAGCGCGGGGATTCTGCCGCCCCTGCCGCGGCGGTGACTGAGGGTGCGGCGGGCAGATTCCAACAGCTTTCCGGCGCGCTCCGCGCCGCCCGTGGAGGCGAGCAATTCGCCGACCTTGCCGCTCACGTCCCCCTCGCCCACGCGGTCAAGCTCGGATTGCCGCACGCAAAGACTGCTGTCATACAGCTCTGCCGGGATGCCGAGAAAAAACTCGCCCGGCGTTTTTCCGCCCAGCTCCACCGCCTTGCCGTCCGACTCCTCGGTGACCGAAAGCCGTTCCGCCGTGTCCCGCTCGTTTCTTGCCGTTACCGAGCGGAATATGCAGTATTCCCGCCCGTCAACCGAGAAGGAAAGGCTCCCCGCCGCGCGGCGATTGCGGAAGGAAAGCCGCCGTTCGCGCTCCTCTCCGTCCGTTCCGCCCCGCCGGGGAAAGCCGTACAGTGCAAAGCGGATAAAGGCAAGCAGGGTGCTTTTTCCGGATTCGTTTTCCCCCTCAATCAGGGTAATCCCGTCACCGAAAACAAATCGGCGACGTTCCAGCTTCCCAAATTCTTCGATTTGCGCCGTCAGGAGTTTCATACCTCCGCCTCCTTTCCCGAAAGGGCGGCAAAGCCGTAGCGCAGAGCCAGTGCCGCGGTGCGGCGCACTGCGGCGTCCCCGCTTTGAAGGGACGGCAACAGTGCGCGGTAAAATGCACCGCGAAGGGTGACGTCTGCCTCCAATGCCGCGCCGTCCAGGAGCGGCACCGTTTCGTCCTTACAGTCAAACAGCGCGAAACGCGCCCCGAGCGGCAGAATTTCGCCCGGACGGGGGACGCAGTTGACCCCCACCTCACCGCTAAGGTGCAGGCGAACTGCGGAAAGCGCGGGGATACCGCATCCGTCAAGAAAAGCCGCCGCGAGTTCCCGCACGGCACCCGCATCGTGTGCGCC
>CAKSPL010000018.1 GCA_934481325.1 uncultured Eubacteriales bacterium
ATTCCGGAAGCGGTTGCTCCCGCACCTTCCGGATTTCCTCCGGGTCGTCCTCCGGGTCGCCCGTGCGGTAGAACACAATCAGCTTGGCAAGTGCCGTAAGCAGTGCCGCGGGTGCCTTTCCGGTTTTTTCGGCATAGCCGAGGATGGAGGGCATCACGCGCACGCGGAATTTTGCAAGGGAGGAAAGTGCAATAGCCCGGCAACGGTGTGCGATTTCCGGGTTTCGGAACCGCTCCCGCACGTCTGCGGCATAGGCTTCCGCCTCGCTCCTGTCTTCCCCGAGAGACACGATAATCTCCTCCATACAGCGGGAAAGATGCGCCGAAAGAATCGGATTTTGCATACAGTCAAAAACCGTTTCGGTATGCAGGAGCAACGCGTACGGAATCAGCGAGGTATGCGCGCCGTTGAGCAATCGCACCTTGCGGGTGCGGAAAGGCACCACGGAAGGGACAAAGCGCACGTTCAGCCCCGCTTTGTCAAACGGCAGGCGCGGGTCGGGTTCCCCCTCAATCACAAACAAATGAAAATATTCGCTCCGGTTGACGGTCGGCTCTCCCTCCCGGGAGCCGGAAACGATACGATCCACCAAGGTATTGCGGAAGGAGCATTCGGTTTTCACCCAATCGGCAAACGCCGGAGGAAGGGCAAAATCCGCCGCGTGGCGAAGCACGTCCCCCCGCAGGGCTTCTCCGTTTTTTTCAATCAGCTCCAACGGCAGAACCAGCACGCCCTTTCCGCCGTGAGAATAGCGGCGATAGAGCCAGTGCGTCAGCTTTGCGGGATAGCTTTCCGGGCAGCTTTCCGGCAAATAAGGGCAGGAACGGTATTCGATTCCCCGCTCTGTGGTATTGGAAACCACCACTTCGATTTCCTCATTTTCTGCCGTGGAGAGAAACCCCTCCCAGTCCTCGGCGGGGCATACGGAGCCCCGCACACAGTCAATCTCCGTCACATCGCGATGCGTAGCGTCCGCCGCGATATGTGTATAACGAAAGTGATTTGTCGCCAGCGGGTCCGCCCCGCGAGTGCGACTGCGCACAATCAGCGCATCTCCGCAAAACACGCCGCAATCGTTGGCTTTTTGTAGCATCCAGTCAAAAAATCCGCGCAGGAACACCCCGCCGCCAAATTGCAATACCCGGAGCGGGCGCGCCGTTTTTTCTGTCATTTTCCCTCCTCCTTTGCAAACGAAAGATAACATTTCCTGACCGCGCGATACGCCAGCTTCGGTTTGCGGTATTCATTGAGAATCCCCTTGTTGTTGAACCCGCGCGCCCGATTGATTCCGGCGGCAAGGCAGGTGCGGATATCCGCAAACTGCCACACGAACGAGCCGACCACGGCAGGGTGACGGTGAAAGAGCGTGAGGCAGTGCGAAAGCAGTTTCGCCTGATACTCCTCGCTCCACAGCACCGATTCGTCATCGTGGCACCCGTAAACCGCCGCCGCACCGAATTCGCTGTAAATAATCGGCACCGTGTCAAGCCCCGGTGTCTGCCATTTTTTCAGAAGCCGATCGGTATAGGTATCCCAATCCGCAATTTTTCCGCCGTACCAGCCGAGATAAATATTGAGGCAAATACAGTCACAAAGCGAAAGGCACAGGTCGGTTTCCGGCACATTGGAGGCATAAACCACCAAGCGGTTCCCTCCGTTTTTCTTCAAAAACTCATAATAGATACGGGTTAATTTCACTGCCGCCTCACAGTCGGAGGGAATTTCGTTGTGCATTCCCCAGAAGAGAATTGAGGGATGATTGTAATACTGCTCCACCATTTCGCGGTGCATCGAAAGCCCCGCGGCAACCACGGCGGGGTCGGCAAGCGATTCCCGCGAAAAGCCGCACCCCCACATCGGAATCTCACTCCAGAACAGCATCCCCGTTTCGTCCAACAAATCCACAAAATCCTTGGAGTTCGGATAGTGAGAGCCGCGGATGGCATTGCATCCTGCCGCGCGGATCAGCTCCAGATCGCGGCGCATCAGGTTTTGCGGAAACGCAAAGCCGAAATCCGGATGCTCCTCGTGCCGGTTGACCCCGCGAAATTCCACCGGGCGATGATTGAGCAATATCTGCCTCTCCCGCACCTCCACCAATCGGAAACCGGTGCGGTCAATCAGGTCGTCACTCCCGGTGCGGAGCGTCATCGTGTACAATTCCGGTGCTTCCGGTGACCAAAGGCGCACCCCGTCAACCGTAAACTCCTTTGTAACCGCCTCCCGCGTTTCGTGCGGGGCAAGCGTGAGGGAAAGCCGCGCAGTCTCCTTGCCGTCCAGCTCCGCCGTTACGGTATCGGTAACGGGAGCATCGGCGGCATTGTACAGCGTCAGGGCAAAATGCGCCTTGGCGGCGGTTAAATCCTCATTCAGCGTATAAACGAGGTGCGCGGAAAGCACCGCTACCCCCTGCAATTCCTCCACCCACACCGAACGGATGATTCCGCCCCAGTGGTACCAATCTACCTTTTTTTGCGGAATGGAGTCGGTATAAAACCGATTGTCCGCAATCACCGAAAGGCGGTGCCGCCCGGCACCGACCCCCGGCACCAAAAAGGAAAACCGCGTAAATCCGCCGGTGTGTTCCCCCAGCAAAATGCCGTCCAAAAAGACCCTTGCGTGCGTCAGCACGCCGTCAAAAACAAGCCGCAGGCACCCGCCGGAGGTGGTAAACTCCTTTTCGTAGAACGCCGCGCCCTCATAGTCCATCAGTCCCCCGGTCAGGTTGAAAACCGACGGCACCGAGGTAAACCCGCTCTCCGGCAACCCTGCCGCCCAGTTTTCCTTTTCCCCCACATCCAGAGGGTCTGCCCGAAAACGCCACGCACCGTCCAGACACCGCACGCGGCGGACCATATGCTCCTCAAACAAACGCGCCATATCAAGCCCCCCTTTTTTTTTTCATTATAAAGCGAAAACACGCCGAGAGCAAGGGCGGAATGTTCCGAAAATATGCAAATCGTTCAAATATTCCGTTATTTTTGCAAATATGCGGCAAAAACGGTTGAAAATCGTTCGGATTTTTGATAAAATTCAGAGGAGGTGATGATATGGAAACATTAGCGGAAAACTACGGCTACGGCAAAGAATGGCGGCTGTTTCACACCGACGTTTACGAGGGGTACCGCCCGAATATGGCGCATTTTCACTGGCACGACTACTATGAAATCAGCCTGATTCTTTCGGGTGACGTGCGGATTCTTCTGCCGGGAGAGACGCACGAGGGCAGGCAGGCACGCCTCCTGTTGAGTGCGCCCGGCACCCCGCATTTTGTTTCCTGCTCGGGTAAGGTGCTGTATCGCCGGATCAATCTGCTGTTTTCCCCGGAATTTACCGAAGGAGCGGGAAGTGAGGAGCGGGAGCTGCTTTCCCTGTTCGGCAGGGCGGGAACGGTGCTGACTCTGCCGCCGGAAAAGGTGCCGGAATTTCTTGCCCCGGCAGAGAAAATGGAAAAAGAAACCGCCCCCTTGCGGTGGCGGCTGTTGCTGTTTTATTTTCTTTCGCTGGCGGGGGACTTATGCACCGCGGCAGGCACGGCACAGCACCCGCCCGCTTATATTTCCGACGCGCTGGCATTCTGCGAGGAGCATTACGCCGAAAAATGCACGGCGGAACAGCTGGCAAAAAGGCTACATATCGGGCGCACCACCCTGTTGGTGGGCTTTCGGAAATACACAGGCTACACTTTTTTGGATTACCGCAACCGATGCCGCCTGCGGCGCGCGCTCCCATTGCTCCGCGCAGGGGAAAGCCTGCAAAGCGCGGCGGAGCAATGCGGCTTCGGGGAAGCGGGGAACCTGATTCGCGCCTTTCGGCGGGTTTATCACACCACGCCGGGAAAATATCTGCAATAGCACCCGCGAGTGGGGCGCGGAAGGACGCGGGAGGACGCGAAGGACGCGGCGGGGGTGCCTTTGCAAAGGCACCCCCACACCCCCGCGAAAATCTTAAAAAATATTTTTGTGTGGGTGCGCCGCCGGAAAACGCACGCAACGCCCCGGTGTCGGTCTTGTAAAATGAAGAAAATGGGGAGGGGACTTTTGGTAAAAAGTCCCCTCGCGTCTTCTCCGCAGGTGCCGGACATTGGTCGCTCACCAACCCGTAACCGCTTACAGAGAAAGCAATCCCCTCTCAGGGGCTGTCCGCCGCCGCCACCCATACCGGAGCCGGAACCGTAAATGAGACTGCTCAGCGTTACGGTGCTGCTCTGCCCGCAGGCAGACACGGTATAGCTGCCGCCCTTCACCAACCCCGGGCAGCTGATTACCACGCTGTTGTAGGTTTTGGAGGGCGTGTAGCTGACCAGTACGTTCCCTTCCGCATCGGTCAGCGTAACCGCACTTTTCGAGCCGGACGAATAATTCAGCAGGATACTGCCCTGCGTGGAAGCAGACCCGAAGTTCTGCGTCATACCGGAGGAACCGACCGCCACCAGAATACCGCCGGTAACGGTTGCCGTGCCGTCATAATCCAGTGCGCCGTCGCCGTTGCTTGTCGGTCCGTCCACGTAAGTCTCACCGCCCGAAACAATCAGATTCCCGTTGGAATCAAGCCCGTCCCCGCTCGCGTTGACATACAGCTTGCCGCCCGCAATGCGGATATAAACGTCGGAAGAAGTACTGCCGAAGCTGTCAGAGCCGCCGAAGCCGCTCCCGTCGGTGCCGCCGGCGGCATTCAGCCCGTCGTCACTGGCACTCACGCTGATTTCACCGCCGACAACGTCAATGCTTTTCCCCTCAATGCCCTCATAGCTTTTCGTCACCGTAAGGGTGCCGCCCGAAACGGTAACGTTTTCATCGGCGTGAACGCCGTCATCCCCCGTGGCAACGGTAAAGGTGCCGTCCTTGATTACGATATTCGCATTGGAATGGATCGCGTCGTCACAGCAGTTTAAGACATAGGTGCCGGAAAGCAGACACAAATTGCTGCCCGCCTTCAGCCCCTTGGCACCGGTATCGGAGCTTACCTTCCCGGCGGCACCCCCGCCGGTGGTTACCGTGAGACTGCCGCCGCTCACCGTCAGCGTGGTTTCTGCCTGGATGCCGTCCTCACCCGCCGTCAGATTCAGCTCGGAATCCACAATCACGATAAACCCGAGCGTGGCATCGGAATCATTGGTGGAGCGGAGTGCGTCCCCGCCTGCCGTTACCGTAATGCACGCCGCGTTCACGGTCAGGCTGTCCTTGCCGTTGATACCGTGATTTTTGGCGGACACCACCACGGTGGCGTTTTTGATTTTCAGCGTGTCCTTACCCGTAATTCCGTTTTTGTGATTTGCCGTAACCGTCAGCTTTCCGTTGCCCGCAATCACCAGGTCGGATTTGGAGTACAGGCACGCGTCCGGCTCCTCATCCTCCGCGGAGGAGTATTCATCCGCATAGGTGTAGGTCTTGCCGTCGGTCAGGGTGTTTTCACTGCCGTCCGCCAGATAGACCGTGGTGGAGGACGATTTATAAATATAGAGGGGACTGCCGTACTCGCAGGTCAGGTTCAGGTTTTCCAACACCAGAATCACATCCTGCTTTTTGGCGTTGACGGTTACGCGCCCCGCCCCCGTGCCGCGAAGCACAAAGGTGCCCGCCGCGCTCACGGTCACAACGCCGCCGTCAGCCTCGGCTCCGCTCCCGCTCACGCTTGCCGCCTCACCGGTGAAGGTGATGACGGTTGCCTCTGCGGTGTCCGGAGCCTCGGTCGTGTCGGATTTCACCTCATCCGCGGTTTTTTCCGCGTCCGCCCCGGTGGTATCGGACGAGGTTTTATTATTTGAAATCGCGTCGGAGGAGGTGGCGGTATCCGCCCCGCCGGAGCCGATGCCGGCATCCGTGCCGGAATTCTGCGTTCCCTTATCGCAGGCAACCAGCGGCATTGCCGCTATCAGCAGGCAAAGAATCAAAGCTAAAATTTTGGTAACGTGTTTCATCTGAAAAGCCCTCCTTTTCTTTGGTGACCTCATTCTACCGCCGCAAATTAAAGGCAACCTAAAGAATCCGGATTTTTTGAAAAATTCCGCAAAAACTTTTTCTCTCCTCTTTAAGTTGCCTTTAAGTTAGCGGGATATGATAGAGACAAAAGGAGGGGAGCCTATGGGAGCCATACAATACAATTTCAAACGCGTGGAGGAAAAATACCTTCTCACCCGCCGGCAGTATGCGTACCTTCTGCCACGCCTTGCCGGGCTTTTTGCGGCGGACGAATACGGCAAAACCGCCATTTGCAACATTTATTATGATACCGATGACTGGCAGCTCATCCGAACATCCCTGGAAAAGCCGCTCTACAAAGAAAAACTGCGGGTGCGCAGCTACGGCGTGCCGGGGGACGGCGACACCGTGTTTGCGGAGCTGAAAAAGAAATACGACGGGGTGGTATATAAAAGGAGAATCCGCATTGCGGCGGCAGACGCGGGCGCATTCTTAGCAAAAGATACAGCACCGGCGGGGTGCGGGCAAATTGAGCGTGAAATCCTGTGGTTTCAGCAGCTTCACCGCACAAAGCCGAAGGTTTTCATCGGCTATGACCGCACGGCGTACTTCGGGCGGGCGGACGCGGAGCTTCGCGTCACCTTTGACGAAAATCTCCGCTTTCGGGAAACGGAGCTTGACCTTCGCGCCGGGGACGCGGGCTTTTCCTTGCCGGACGGGGACCCTGTGTTAATGGAGCTGAAGCTGCCGGGGGTCTGCCCCCTGCCGCTCTGCCGGCTTCTCTCCGAGGTCGGCGCATATCCCGTGTCGTTTTCCAAATACGGGCGATTCTATACCGATTATATCTTTCATCACAACACGCGCCACATCGCGCCAAAGGAGGTTCTTTACGGTGCTTAATTCTGTTCTTTCTTCGGGTCTTACGGTTTCTTCGTTTTTCATCTGCACGGCGGTATCGCTGGTTCTCGGCATTGCCACCGCATTCGTTTCGGGCTTTCGCGCCCGCACCACCAAGAGCTTTGCCCTGACGCTTGCCGTTCTCCCGGCGGTAGTACAGGCGGTGATTATGCTGGTCAACGGCAACCTGGGTGCCGGGGTCGCCGTGGCGGGAGCCTTCTCGCTGGTGCGTTTCCGCTCCGCACCCGGCAACGCAAGGGAGATTGCGGCAATTTTCCTTGCGATGGCACTGGGGCTTGCCACCGGAATGGGCTATGTGGTGCTGGCGGCGGTGTTTTTCCTGATTGTTGCCGCAGTGTTCCTCCTGCTCACGCTCTGCCGCTTCGGCGAGAGGAACCCGGGGGAGCGGACGCTGAAAATCACCATTCCGGAAAACCTGGATTACGAGGGCGTTTTTGACGATCTGCTTGCCCGTTATACCAAGGAATACACACTGGAAAAAGTGAAAACCACCAATATGGGGTCGCTTTTTGAATTGCACTACCGGGTAACCTTCAAGGATGCGGGCGTGCCGTAGGCGTTTCTGGACGAGCTTCGCTGCCGCAACGGCAACCTTTCCGTTGTGTGCGGGAGAGAAACCGAAAAGGACGCCCTGTAAAAGGCTTGATTTTCGGCACGCAATGCGGTATACTGAGAAAAAAGGGGGGATACGATGCGTTTGCTGATTGCGGAGGATGAGCCGGATCTTGCCGAAGCTCTCTGCGCGCTGTTTGAGAAAAACCATTTCGCGGCAGAAGCGGTACACGACGGCATTTCGGCACTGGAATATGCCACCGCCGGGGACTATGATGCAATCATCCTGGACGTGATGATGCCGGGGATGAACGGCGTGGAGGTGTTGCAAAAGCTCCGTGCGGCAGGGGTCAAAACCCCGGTGATGATGCTGACCGCCAAGGGGGAAAAGGACGACCGCATCACCGGCTTCAACGCCGGGGCGGATGATTACCTGCCCAAGCCCTTTGCCCCGGATGAACTGATCTGCCGGGTGCGCGCGATGCTGCGCCGCGGGAGCGATTACACCCCGGACGTGCTTTGCTTCGGCGATCTTTCCCTGGATCCCGCCGGGGGTGTGTTGGACTGTGCCGGCAGGCAGGTGCGCCTTAGCGGCAAGGAATTACAGGTGATGGGGCTGTTTATGCGTTCCCCGCGCGTGGTGTTTTCCGCGGAACGGATTATGGAGCGCGTTTGGGGCTATGAGAGCGAATCGGAGATCAACGTGGTATGGGTTCATATCTCCAATCTCCGCAAAAAGCTGAAATCCGTCGGCTCCCGCGTGACGATTGATGCCAACCGGGGGCTTGGCTATGTATTGGGGGAAAACCGATGATCCGGAAATTGCGTGCGCGGTTTATCCGCATTGCCACCTTCTCTGCCGCGGCGGTATTGCTGTTGCTTTGCCTCATCGTCAACACGGCACATTTCGTCACGGTGAACAACGGATTGTGCGAAATGCTTTCGCTGATTGCCGGAAATCGCGGGCGGGTGCCGGGCAGTCCTGCCGAGGAAAACGGCAATATCCCCCCGGACGGTATGCAAAATACGCCAAACGGCACGGAAATCGGCGGCGACAATCCGCCCCCGGACGAAACGCAACCGCGCGACACCGCACCGACCGGCGGAAGCGGCACCGGCAAGCCACAGCCGCCGAACAATGACAAAAACCACCGTTTCAACGCCGAAACGCCCTATTCCACCCGCTATTTTGTGTTGCGCTTCACGGCGGACGGCACGATGACGGGCTCCGATCTTCGGAACATTGCCGCCGTCACAGAGGACGACACCGAGGGGTATCTTGAAATTGCCCTGCGCCACGGAGCGGGCTACGGATTTACCAAAGGCTATAAATATCTGGTCACCGAGGGTGAAAACGGGGAGTGGATGGCGGTTTTCCTGGACGATCACGCGGAAATGCGCTCGGTTGCGGTATTGGGAATCCTCTCTGCCGGTGCGCTGATCGGTTGCGTTCTGTTCGTGTATATTGCCGTACTGCTTTTTTCCCGCAAGGCAATCGAACCCGTGGTGCGCGCCTCCGAAAAGCAAAAGCAGTTCATCACCGACGCGAGTCACGAGCTGAAAACACCGATTACGGTCATTTCCACCAGTCTTTCGGTGCTGGAAATGGAGGTCGGAAAGCAAAAATGGATTGACAAAGCGCGCACACAGACCGAAAAGCTGACCGAGCTGGTGGAGGAGCTGGTCACGCTTTCCAGGCTGGACGAGGAACAGCCCCCCTCCCGCTTTGCCGATTTTGCCCTGAGCAACGCAGTGGAGGAGGTGGCGGAATCCTTCCGTGATCTTGCCGCCGCAAAAGGACACGAATTGCAGTCGGACATCGAGCCGGACATCCGCTATCACGGGGATGAATATGCCATCCGGCGGTTGGTTTCGGTTCTGCTGGACAACGCCGTAAAATATTCGGCACCCGGTGCGCCGATTTTCCTTTCGCTTGCCAAAACCAAAAAAGGCGTGACCCTGTGTGAAAAAAATGCCTTTGAGGGCAAGCTACCCGGTGACCCGAACGCGCTGTTTGACCGCTTTTATCGTGCCGACCCCGCACGCACCGAAAAAGGCTTCGGTATCGGGCTTTCCATTGCCCGCGCCGTAGCGGAGGAGCACCGCGGCAAAATTTCCGCCGCCGTGGAAAACGGCAACGTTGCCGTTTTCACGGCACGGCTGAAATAAGCTACCGGACGTAAAAGCCCGGCAGACCTTTCCGGTCTGCCGGGTTTTTTGCGAATTACCCCCTGCACGGGATGGAAAAACGGGCATACAGGCGGGCATTTGTCAGCTCCTGCCCCTCTCTCACCGGGAGATCGAAATACCGCCCCTCGGTAACCGTCGGACAAACGCGAACAAAAAGCTCCTGCGGGCGATGCACCGAATCCAGTGCCAGCCGGAGCGGAAGCCCCGTGGCAAACCAGTCGGCTATCAGATGCCCGCACGCGGCATCATCGAAAATCTCCACACGGTCGCCCGCAAAGTCCAGCTCCAGCATCGGCTCGGCATCGCTGTCCGGATAGGAAATCTCCACGCGCCATACCTCCCCGCTCACACGGGTAATACGGCAATATCCCCCATAACGGTGTGCAAAAAGCGTGAATTTTTCGGGTTCTCCCCGCTCGCTCCAAACGCTGACTGCGGTGTCCTTTTCAATCTCGGCAATCACCTCGCCGTCCTTCTCATAAAGCACGCAGTCCGCCAAATACAGTCGATTGCCAAAGCGGTACGCCCTGCGGGAATCCGCTTCACTGAGCGTGACGATTTCGGCACTGCCGGAGGAAAAGCGGTAAACCGGCTCCTCGTCGGTGTAGAAAAACCAACGCTCCCCCAATGCGCACAACGGCGTGGCGTTGGTGGCTTCCAGTACCGCACGCCCGAGCGGCAACCGATACGGGAGAAAAAGCATATCGTCGTTTTTTACGGTCACAGGCGGCGTTTCCACCGTGCCGTTCGCCGTTTCCAGCCAAAACACCACGTTCCGGTGTTCCTTCAGCGTCCGTTTTCTCAGATGATTGCTGATGATGACAAAGCCGCAATCCCTTTCCGTGTTATGGCGCACCGCAAAGCGCAAGGCTTCCAGGTCTGCGGGGTCGGTGGCACTCTCGGGCGGAATCAGCGTCACGCCCGGGGCAAGAATTTCCCCGAAATCCGCCAGCATCAGATGATGGCGGCGGGTGAGATGATAGCTCTCGTGCGGTTCTCCGTTCTCCCGCAGAATTGCCTGAAAATCATAGGATTTCACCGGCAGGGTATTCGGCGCGCCGACCTTGGCAGATTCCTCCATTGTGGAAAGCATCCCTTCCGGGTTGGTGCCGCCGTGGTACATATAATACCCCAGCATAGCCGAGCCGGAGCCGATCATACAAACCGCAATCGCCTCGGTATCCTTGGCGGCAATCACCACGCGCCGGCGCAGGGTTACCTGCATCCCGCCCCCCAGCTCTGCCGTGAGATACGGGTAACTGTTGATGTCCACGTCAAAAGCAAAATCGCCGTCGTCTACCTTGAGATCACACCCGATGGTCGGGTCGTTCATCGGGGGCTGAAACAGAAAATGTGCATTTTCGGGCAGCTCCGTGGTCTTGCTTGACCACGCCGCGTCCGCATACCCGCCGAGTACCGGCAGGGTTTCCATTTCATTGAGCGTTGCCGTCCCCCACGCGGTTGCGGTATAAAACGGAACAAGAAAGCCGCACTCCTTCGCCATTTCAAGAAGCGTGTGCATATGCGCCTTGCGCTTTTCCCTGTCCGGCTCCGCATAGGAGCGGTATTCATTCTCAATCTGCACCCCGATCACCGGCCCGCCGTCCCCGAAAAACAGCCCGTGTACCTGCTTTTCCATCTCCGTAAACCATCGGCGCACATAAAAAAGATAAGTTGGATCGTCGGTTCTGCGGGCAAAATCGCTTTGAAATTGAATCCAATCCGGAAAGCCGCCGTTCCGGCATTCCCCGTGGCACCAGGGGCCGATACGCAGTATCACGCCAAGCCCCACCTTGCCGCAAAGCTCCACAAACGCGCGCAGATCCCGTTGTCCCGAAAAATCAAAAACGCCCTTTTCTTCCTCGTGATGAATCCAAAAAATATAAGTGGCAACGATATTCACACCGCCCGCTTTCATTTTGCGCAGCTCCCGTTCCCAGTCCTCTCGGCGGTAACGCGCAAAATGAAACTCCCCGGAAACCGGAAAGAACGGTTGCCCGTCATAGGTCAGAAAACGCCCGTTGGCGGCAAGCGTATGTCCTGCCGGGTCGGTGCCGCAAAACGGCAATATCCCCGGGAACGGTGTGTGTTTCGGCAGGTTTATCTCATAAATCATACCGGGATTTCCTCCTGTTTTCCGGCACCGTCCGGCAGTGCCATCTGTTTTCGATAGGCATACAGCAGGTACAGCGAGGTCAGCGTGCGGAAGTGGGCAAACACGGTATAAATCCAGATAATGCGGAACACGCAGGAGCCCATTATCACCACCACGGTCGGCACCACGGTTTTACCAAGACCTCGGGAGGCGGCGATGGTGCAGTCCATAAACGCGGAAATGCAGTAAGAACATGCCATCAGCCGCAGGCGGGCAATCCCCTCCGCAATCACCGCCTCATCCGTGGTGAAAAGGGAAAGAAACTGACGCCCGAACAGCAAAAGAAGCACTCCGGCAACGACGGCGGAAGCAAATGCGTACGCCACGCATATCCAATAGCTCTTGATCACGCGTTTTTTGTTTTTTGCCCCGATGTTCTGCCCCATAAAGGTGGTGCAGGCAAGATAAAATGCCGCCATAATGTCGTAAACCAGGGTATCCGCATTGGCGGCGGCGGAGTTGCCCTCCACCACCACGGTATCAAACGAGTTGACCGCCGACTGCAAAAACAGATTTGCCACCGCAAAAATCGCGTTCTGCAGCCCTGCGGGAATGCCCAACAGCAACACGCGCCCGGCAACGGAACGGTCTGTTTTCATTTCCCGGAAGGACAGCGCGTAGTCCTTTTTGCAGACAAACAGCCGAAGCAGAATCAGAAATGCCGAAATATACTGCGAAATAGCACTGGCAAGTGCCACAC